>JALVAD010000162.1 GCA_027011385.1 Saprospiraceae bacterium
AAATATGAATAGTTATTCAAAAAACTATAAAAGCAGCTTATTTTTAATACTTGTATTTTTTTCATTAAACCTTTATTCTCAGTATTCAATCAAAGGTAAAATCCTGGCAAAATCAACAAATGAAATTTTGCCTTTTGCAAATATCAATTATAATAATAAGCAAACGGTTTCGGATAATGGCGGTTATTTTAAGTTTAAAATAAAAGACAATCATTTGACTTTAAAGATAAGTTATGTCGGCTACAATCCGTACTCCTTGGATACAATTTTCAAATCAAAGGAAAATGATTTGGGTAATATTTACCTTAGTGAAAATAGCAGATCATTGGGAGAAGTGACAATTACTTCAGGAAAATACCGAAAACTAATAAAAGACGCTACTATATCTATTGAGAGTATAAAACCTAAATTTTTAGAAAATAACAACACTATAAGTTTTGATGATATTCTGGAAAAAATACCGGGAGTAAATTATGTTGATGGGCAGGCAAATATCCGGGGTGGGTCAGGATTTTCCTATGGAGCAGGAAGTAGAGTGCTAGTTTTGATAAATAATCTTCCTGCTCTACAATTTGACTCAGGCTACCCTAACTGGGAAAATATCCCCACTGAATTGGTAGAGAAAGTTGAGGTGATGAAAGGAGCAGGATCAGCCCTTTACGGATCTGCAGCAATGAACGGAGTGATAAATATTCTTCCTATTTATGCAAAAAAGAAACTTCTGATAAGGGTCAAAAAATTCCTCACTAATTATGATAACCCTGCTGATAAGGAAAAACAATGGTGGGACACTCCGCCTATCAAAAATGGGGTATCCATAGTAATTGCTAAAAAAATAAAATCTTTGGATATTGTCGGATCAATTTATGGACAAAGGTTTAATAGCTATAAAGAGTTTTGCTTCAACAATTATATCAGAGGGACATTAAATCTTAATTACCACATAAACAAATCCTTAAATATAGGCGTAAACACCAATTTTAACAAGGGTAAAAAACTCAATTTCTTTTATTGGAAAGATGCCGGTCAGGGGGCATATAGAGCGGATTCTTCTGCTTATGCCGGGCAACAAAAACAGATTCATATCATCGATCCTTTTTTGACATATTACTCAAAGACAGGCGCTGTTCACAAATTGCTAACAAGAATATACTTAGCTTCAAATTTGGTTTCAGGAGATAAATCCAATCGCTCCAAAAGCTACTATGGTGAATATCAATATCAAAAACAATTTGCAAAATACGACTTTACAATAACCGGTGGACTAACTGCAACCTTGAGCAATACTACGGCAGAGCTATATGGAGACACTAGTTATGTCGCAAAAAATCTTGGAGCGTATTTGCAATTGGAAAAAAGATTTTTTAAAAGATTGAGCTTAGTTGCCGGAGGAAGATATGAAAACAACACTATTAATGGTCCCAAAATCATAAGAGGAGAAGATGTTAGCGCCAAATACATCCCTGAAAGCAAACCGGTTTTTAGATTTGGGATGAATTTCAAAGCATTCAAATATACCAATCTTAGAGCTTCTTGGGGACAAGGATTCAGATATCCTACAGTTGCTGAAAAATTCACAAATACATTTTCAGGAAACTTGGTTATTCTTCCAAACCCCGACCTTAAATCTGAATCAGGAACTACGATTGAACTGGGATTAAGACAAGGCTGGAAGATATCTAAGATAACGGGATTTGCTGACCTATCCGTATTTCAATCCAAATACAAAGATATGATTGAATTTCATTTAAAAAGAGATAAAAACGGTTTCTTCTTCAGTGCGGATAATATTGGAAATACAATCATTAAGGGACTTGAATTTTCTACCGGTTTCAAGGGAAAGTTCAAGAATATCGAGCTTAGTTTTATGGGAGGTTATTTAAAAATAGACCCAAGATATATTGATTTCACGGACGAAATAAGAGGAGGTTCGAGTGTGGACTATAATATATTGAAATATCGCTTTAAAGAGTCATTCAAATTTGATTTTCAGCTTGAATACAAAAATTTTAATTTAGGTTTTGGTTCATCATACAATAGTTTTATGGAAGCTGTTGATAAGGCTTTTGAGATAAATGGATTAGTGCTTAAAGGAGTGAAAGAATACAGACAAGAACATAATCAGGGAAACAACATCTACCGTTTGCGTTTTGGATATAGTCACAAATATTTTAGTATATTGTTCAATATTGATAATTTGTTCAACAAAGAATATTCTGTTAGGCCGGGGCTTTTAGAAGCTCCAAGAAGTTTTACCATTACTACAACAAATACAATTAACTAAAGAATCCACTATTATATAAGACACAGACTACGAAGAATTAATTTTATAGATTATAAATATCAATAATCTATTAATCATTGTATAACAAATCAAACAAAAAAGAATAAAGAATAATTTAGCATGAAACTAAAGAAAAAAATAATGATTTCCATTGCCATATTATTTATGGTGGGCAACCTGTTTTCACAATACTATTACAATGGAGTTGTAAAAGATAAGGACAATTTGTTCCCACTTCCCTTTGCTATTATTAAGTATGACAACAATCAAGTAATAACGGATAATAGTGGATATTTTAGTATTGTCAGCCTTGATAATACCATTAGCTTTGATATTGAATATATAGGATACAAGAAAAAGACAATTAAATACGTAGCAAAGGAAAAAGTAAATAATATGGGAGATTTTTTCCTGGAAATGGAATTAAATAAATTGGACGAGGTGACAATCACTTCAGGAAAATACAAAAAAAGCATAAATGAAGTTACCGTTTCGATGGAAACTATAAAACCTAGTTTTATCAAAAACAATAATGTCAATGTGTTTGACAAACTCCTTGGGAAAATACCTGGAATAAATATTATTGATGGGCAAGTTAATATCCGTGGAGGCTCAGGTTTCTCATATGGTGCCGGCTCAAGAGTCTTGGTTTTGATAAACAATATGCCTGCATTGCAATTTGACTCTGCCCTACCCAACTGGGAAAACCTACCGGTTGAAACAGCAGAAAGAATCGAAATAATGAAAGGCGCAGGATCGGCTCTATACGGCTCAGCAGCAATGAATGGAGTGATAAACATACTTCCAGTATATGCTAAAAAGACCACATTACTAAAGCTAAAAACATTTTATACCATCTATGACTCCCCAAAAGACATAAACAAAAAATGGTGGCAAGGAGACCTGTCCTCAATAGAACTTGGGCTCTCGAAGAATTTTCCCTTTTTCTTAAAAAGAAAAGAGACATTTCCATTTAAAGCAGGTGCATCAGGACTTTTTGCTAAGAAATTTAACAACTTGGATGTAGTGGCTTCATTTTACATAAATAAAACCGAAGGGTATAATCAATATACCTTTGACAACTATGGCAGAGCTACCCTTAATCTGGATTATCATATAACAGATCGCTTAAAAATAGGATTGAATACAAATTTTAATACAGGTAAGGGCTTGACTTTCTTCTATTGGAAAAATGCAAATGCAGAAGCCTACCAAGCGGATACCGTGGCATATTCTGCCAAAGATAAAGATGTATTGATATTAGATCCATCCATTTCATATCATTCAAAAAGTGGGGATAAACATAAATTTCAAGGCAGATTTTACAGCGTTTCAAACCTTATCGGTTTAGATAAATATGATTTATCAAAAACATATTATGGAGAATATCAATTTCAAAAAAAAATAAATGAACTGGGGCTAATCTTGACAAGTGGCGTTGTTTTGTCAGAGAGTACTATTAATGCCGAACTATATGGAGATACTACTTTTGTAGCGTATAATACAGCTATATATCTTCAATTAGAAAAGAAAATGTGGAATAAATTAAATTTGGTTCTTGGTATAAGAAATGAATCCAATCAAATCAAAGGACCGAAAATAATAAACAATGAAGATATAAGCGACAAATACACATTTGAAAGCAAGCCGGTATTTAGATTTGGCGCTAATTACAGATTATTCGACAGAACCAATCTTAGAGTTTCTTGGGGACAAGGCTTTAGATATCCTACTATCGCTGAAAAATTCTCTAATGCATTTGAAGGCTCTTTGGTCTTGTTACCTAATCTTGATTTGAAGTCTGAGACCGGATATACAGCTGAATTAGGAATAAGGCAAGGTTGGAAAATATTTGGTCTAAAAGGATATTCCGATATTTCCGCATTTCAATCAGAGTACAAGAATATGATTGAATTTGCATTGCAGTTCAAAAAAAGCATATATTTCACTTCGGTAAACCTTGCAAATACCATTATAAAGGGGATAGAATTGACAAGCGGATTTTCCGGAAAAATAAAGAATGTAGAATTGAGTTTCAATGGAGGTTATACGTATATTGATCCGAAATACAAAGAATTCACTGATGATATCAAAGGAAAATCCAGTGTGGACTATAATATTTTGAAATATCGATATAAGGAAACATTCAAATTTGATACTGAAATAAAATACAAGCAATTCAGTATGGGTTTTGGCTCCGCATACAATAGTTTTATGGAGGCAATAGATAAATTATTTGAATTAAAAATCGAAGGATTACCAAAAGGCATTAAAGAGTATCGGGAAAAACACAATAAAGGTAATAATATATACAGGATGAGGATTGGATATGATTTTTTAGACAAATTTGGAATTCAATTCAATATTGACAATTTGTTCAATAAAGAGTATTCGGTAAGACCCGGATTGCTTGAAGCTCCGAGGAGTTTCACCCTAAGTCTTAGCTATGACTTATAATTATCTTGAAATTCGGATATTTGAACTAACAAAGTCACAAAAACGTTATAACATAAAAGTTCAGACAAAACACTATTTGAAATCGTATGATAGGAAAAGTAAAAAGTTTTTTAGGAATAGAAAGTGTAAAAATTAAACTGGAAATACCCAATGAGATTCCATTGGATGCATCCGCATTTCCGGGAAAGATAATTTTCACTTCCAAAACAAGACAAACAGTCAAATCAGTTTCAATTAAATTGATAGAAAAATATACCAGAGGAAGGCGAAAAAACAAACTTGTAAACGAATATGTTGCGGGTATTATCGAGTATAATAAACCATTTATTGTCGAAAACAATAAAGAGTTTGCTTTTGAATTCACTTTACCCTATAATATAGCCCAATCAGAAATGGATAAAATCGGTTCCAGTAATTTCTTAACAAAAGGATTAATAGGAATCGCTAAGCTTCTTAACAATGTAAAATCTACATTCAGAGTAGAAGCGTCTGCGAAAGTAAAAGGAAATGCTATCTCTCCTTTGACGTCTAAAGAGATTAAGGTTGTGGGTTAAAGATAACAATCATTTGCCAAACTAATAAATATACAATCCTATCTATCGTTCCTGCATCCCAATTAATAAAAAGTGCTAAATAATTCAAGGAAAATTCGTATATTTACACAATATTATGAAATATACATATTCCAATATAACCTTTTATTTTACATTGTTTATTCTTTGGAATTTCGGTATTCTTAATGCCCAAATGAACAATCTGAAGTTTGAACGACATGATGTAAAACAAGGACTTTCTTCCAGTGAAATAGGAAATATGATTCAGGACTCCGATGGTTATATTTGGATTGCTACCGGCAATGGGCTAAACAGATACGATGGATTTGAATTTCAAAATTATTTATATGATTCAAGCGATAGTTGCTCAATATCCAAAGGCGAAATCTTTGGAATAACAGAAAAAGGAGATTATATATGGATGGGATCCACTTTAGGCATATTAAACAAATATAACAAAATAACCGGATGCTTTAGCAGATATAAAATATATAACAATGATAAACTTTGGAATCATTCTATTTGGGACATTGTAGCTGACGGGGATTCAGTTCTTTGGCTTGCAACCGAAAGAGGATTGGTGAAATTTGATATTGAAAACGAAAAATCAACTGTTTTTGAAACAAATCAGGGAAAAGTAGATAGAATCTCCATACAGCAAAATGTTATGTACAATATTCATCAGGATATTAACAATCCCAATAAATTATTTATCGGAACAAGAGCCGGAGTCTTGATTTTTGATAAATACACGTTTCGATTTTCAAGGTTTGAAACCCTGCCTTTTCAAAAAGTTATAACGGATATTTATCAGGAAGGAAAAAATTTGATATGGTTTTCCGTTGAAGATTACGGAATAGTGAAAATAAATAGAAAAAGCAAAAATCTCAGTATTTATAATCCGACTAACAAAAATCCGGCAACAAATTTTATCAGAAAAAAAAGTAAAGATGAGTATTGGGTAGGATTTTTTGATTACGGACTTGCTATTTTTAATGATAAAAATCAGGAGTTTACTTTTTTAAGAGATATTCCAACAGAATTATTAAATTTTCCTGTTAATAATTGTAGGTTTTACTTAAAGACAAAAGACGATGCTTATTGTTTTGGAACAAAAGACGGTCTTTATATATCTAAAAAAAGAAGTCGTTTATTCAGACATTATATTTTTGATAAGCACAAAACCAAGAGACCTGTTTTTTATTTTAACAAGGATGTAATAGAATATGGAGACAATGCATATTTAGTATCCAATACTTATCAATTACCGGTTATTGTTGATAAAAAAACAGGGAAAATCATCGATACTTTATCTTTTTCAAAAAATATTCATCCGGAATTTAAAAAATTAATAAAAGATAACAAAAACAGGATATGGATTACTTCCGATCAAGGGTTTTATAAGATTGATACAATAAAAAATGAAATAAAGACTCCGAAAATAAAAACAAATATTGATATTTCAAAATACTCAGTCTCAGATGTAGTCAATTCTGAACATAATGCTTTGTTTTTTATTTCAAATGGCAATAGCTTATGGAAATTGGATACAGGGAAAGATTCATTGATTTCTTTTGATGATTTTTTTAAAAAAACAGGCATTATTAATATTGTAGATTTGGATTTTATAAACCAAAATGAATTACTTATTGTAGCATATCCGGTCTCTTTGAAATATTTTATTACCCAAAATAAATTTGAAAAAATAGGAGGTGATAAAAAGGCAAATATATTAAAACACGAGTGGATAAATTGTGGTATTGCAAATGGAAATGATATATTATTCGGATATGGAAGAAAAGGCATTAATATTTGGAATGAAAAGACAAATTCTATTTTAATTTTAAACAAAGAGTCGGGATTGGGAAGCAATGTGATCTATCAATTTGAAAAAGATAAAAACGGTAATATTTGGGTTGAAACCAACAATGGATTAAAGGTTTTGTCTCCCGAAAATTATAAATTGATAAATAGATTTGATCAAGAAGACGGATTGATAAGAAATGATTTGGGTAGATATTGGGGAAGTACGTTCAAATTATTACCAAGTGGCAATATGCTTATAGGCGGACATGGGTTTTTTACTATAATAAATCCGGATTCTCTTTTAAAAACAAGATTGGAGTCAGACAAAATTGAATTTGAAAGTTTATTGATAAACGGCAAAGAAAAACGCTTTGATAAAACCCTGAACAGGAAAACTCATATCTCCATTCCATACAAGGAAAATTCATTTAAAATAAAATTTGCAAACTTGGATTTTGATAAAAAAAGCCGACAAAATTATAAATACAGATTATTGGGTTATGAAGACAATTGGTTTGTTACAACTAACAATAATATTACTTTCAACAAAATTCCTCCCGGCAATTATAATTTACAATTGAAATTAAATTCAAGCGATAGTGTCAAATCTTTGGAAATCACGATTATACCGGAATGGTGGCAAACGATTTGGTTCAAAATATTTGTTATTTTATCAATATTAGGGCTAATTTATTCTCTGTATCAAAAAAGGATAGCTTATATCAGGGAAAAAGAATCAATAAAAACAAAATTCAATAAAAAACTGCTCGAGTCGGAGGCGCAATTGCTGCAATCTCAGATGAATTCCCATTTTTTGTTCAATACTCTGAATTCGATAAAAAATTATATCGTTAAAAATAAAACACGCTTAGCTGTATCTTATCTTAATAATTTTGCTATTTTAATACGTAAAGTGCTTAACAACTCCGAGCATAAATTTATAAGTCTGGAAGAGGAATTGGAAACAATTAAATTATATCTCAGTCTGGAATCATTAAGGTTTGAAGACAGATTCGTATATAATTTTGATGTAGATGAAGGTATTGATCCTGAAAACACTCAGGTTCCTCCCCTTTTGCTTCAACCCTTTGTTGAAAATGCAGTTTGGCACGGATTGCTGCAAAAAGAAGGCAAAGGGAAAATATTGATAAGTGTTAAGAAAAATGATAATAAAATACAATATATTATTACCGATAATGGCATTGGAAGAAAGATGGCAAAATCCATCAAAAGTAAATCGGCTTTAAATAAGAAAAAATTTGGTCTGAAACTGAGTGAGAAAAGATTGGAATCTTTGAAAAAAATATACGGTCTGAATATTAGTTTTGAAATAATTGATTTGTATGATGACGATATTGCCAAGGGCACCAAAGTTGTTGTTGGTTTTGAAATAAAATAATATGAAAAAAATAAAAGTAATAATTATAGATGACGAAAAAAACAGCATTGAAGCTTTGCATTATGAATTGGAAGAGTTCAAAGATGAAGTGATTATAATTGATGAATGTTTGTCGGGAAACGAAGGTTTGGCATCTATCAACAAAAATAATCCCGATTTGATTTTCCTTGATATTGAGATGCCCGGGATGAATGGATTTGAGATGTTGGAAAAATTGGGAAAAGTTGATTTTGATGTTGTTTTTACCACTGCTTATGACCAATTTGCAATCAAAGCTTTCAAAATAAGTGCTATGGATTATCTTCTCAAACCGGTTAATCATTCCGATTTGAAGAAAGTAATAGATAAAGAAAAGAAAAGATTGAGTGAACCTGTAATACAAAAGCAATTGGAAATGCTTTTTGAAGTAATGAAAGACAAAAATCCCGATTTTCCGATCATAGCATTACCGACTATGGAAACCCTAGAGTTCGTGGAAATACAAAACATCCTGAATTGTGTTTCTGACAGCAATTATACTTATATTTATACTGTTGATGGCGATAGATTTTATGTTTCCAAAACCCTTAAAGAAATCGAAGAAATGCTTAAAGGGCACAACTTTGTCAGAGTTCATCATTCACATATTGTCAATATACTCCATGTCAAAAGATATATCAAAGGCAGAGGAGGCGAACTCGTACTTAAAAACGGAGAAGTAATACCTGTATCCCGAAATAAAAAGGAGGATTTGATGAAATTGTTTTAATTTTTAATATCTTAATCCCGCTTCTCTTCCTGGCAAACTTTCTTTTCCCTGATTGTCTGTCAAAGTAATAAAATAAAAGTATAGTTTGCCTCTTTTTACTTTTTTATCTATAAAACTCTCGGTTGAAACCGGTAATTCTTTAATGACTTTGGGATCTTTACCTCTTTGATACTTGACAATTTTGTAAGTTTTTACGTTTTTAATGGCAATTTTTGACGGTTTTATTTGTATTCCCTTATCTGTGGCTGTCAATATCAGATCAGGACCTGTAAACCGGGATTTCTGTTGAATATTTATTTTGATAACCGAACCGGCACCTTCTCTAAACATAAAATCAAGAGGACAAATCTTGTACTCATATTCACCCGGTTCCAATCCTTTATCAACATATCTGTTTAGGGCGAATAAACTATCCGGTTTCAAGAGATTTTCCCATTCACCCGGTTCTTTTTTTCTATACAATCTATATCCGACAATTTGTGGAATTTCACTTTTAATCTCATCCCAAAACAGATGAATTTCACTATTATTATAAACTATATCTGACAATCCCGTTACCGGTACAAAGTAGATTTTACTCATAGATTGTACTATCACCGGTTGTGAAAAATCACTTTCCAAATGACTTGTGTTCTCTGATTTTGCATAATACTCATACATACCCCCCCCTTCGAGACTTGTAGTATCAACAAAAATTGCCGTATCAGCTTTCAATTCAATCAAATCGGATATAAGTTGCGGTGCGAGATTAGTATTTTGCATTTTTCTATACACTCTGACTCCCCTTAAAAATCGTTCGCCGGAACCTGAGAGCTTAAATCCTACACCTTTATCGTTGTTAGAAAATGCATTAATATAAGGAGGTACAGGAGCTTGTTTTTCAAATCCGAAACCGTGAAATCTTATGGTTTTTACACGTTGACTGCTAAATGTAAGCAAAGCACTCAATTGATAATAATATATTTTATCAGGTTCTATGGCAATGTCGGTAAAACTATTGGTTTGATTAGTAACAGTACTGATTTTTTTGTATTCACCATTGAATTCATCACTTCTTAAGATATCGATTTCTTTAATATCATCAATACTTTTTAATTCCCATTTCAAATTGATTTGCAGTCTATCATTACTTCGCTCCGCTGAGACATTTGAAAAATAATTAACGGCGGGTTTTATTTTTTGCAGATAAGCTATTTCCGAGGGTTTTCCCTGATTGCCATAATAATCGAAAGGTATAATAAAATACTGCTTGAATTTTGATTTTTTGATTTCCGTAAAATAATATACAGTATCATTTACACTATAATGTGATATAGAAGTGTTGTCAAAAACAGCATTTTTATCATCGTAATGATACAATGCAACCCAATATGGGTTTTCACCGTTGACGGACCTCCACTTGATATATTCAGTAGTGTCTGTTCGTGAAAACAGGAGAACTTTTATCGGGGAGTAAGATGAAATACCGGGATAATTTTCGATATCGGAAATCATTTGAGTGTGACTGCCATCTTTATTAAATTCAGTTACCCGGTATTGATACAAAACATGTTTATCAATATTTTGATCATAAAAAACATTTCCTGCAGCCAGACGCAATGCCATCTGATTAATATCCCTTGCTACCAATGTATCCCCGACAGTATTGGATTTTGATAGTTTTCCATATAAATCATCTATATCTACTTCTGTATTGATATAAGGAAATAATTTTTTATAAATATTGTAATCGTGTTTGAAGTTTTCAATATTTGCAGGAAATTTTATTTTTGCTATCGCTTGCCATTTACCATTTTCCGTTTTTCTTTCAATATTGAAAAAATCCGTTTCCCGTCCATTTGGAATATTGATTCCCAAATGAATAAAAATCCCGTTTTTACCCGCAAAAGCAATCTGTTTAGTTTGAGAAAATAACTGAAAGCTCAAAAATATGAATAGTAAGGAAATTATTTGTTTCATCTGTTTAAAATTTTTATTTCAAAAAAATAATAAAAATTTATAATACATTCAGGAATTCAC
>JALVAD010000163.1 GCA_027011385.1 Saprospiraceae bacterium
GTTATATTGTACTCATATTTATAGTAATAATATTTATTGTTTTAGAAAAAAGCATAAAACTAAAATCCAATATCTGGGTATATTTTATCTGGCTTATTTGGATTATTACAATGCCTAACATCAGTTACTCACATGTAAAAGCAAAGTTTTTTAATTCTCCTCAAGACTATTATTTGGTTAAAAACAAAGCTTTTTATTTCCTTGAACAATCTGCGAAATATTTTAATTCAAACAATGACAAAAACAATGATATTTCTATAAAAAAGCTAGATAAAATCGCTAAAAGCTATGCTTCTTTTTATCCACAAAACAAATACTTCTTGCCCTCCTACCCTCTTTTAAGGGAAAGAGATAACCCTGATGTTTTGGGAAAATATTTCAAACTAAAAGATAGGATGCCAAACATTGTTTTTATCATTTTGGAAAGTATGGGAAGAAATATTTGTGGCCCAAATGCTAGGTTTGGTTCATTTACTCCATTCTTGGATTCATTAATAAATCACAGTTTGTATTGGGAGAACTTTTTGAGCAATGCAGACAGAACTTTCGGAGCTATCCCAAATATTTTGGGCTCTCTTCCATTTGGGGATAAATCATTTCACGACCATAAACAAAAGCCACTTCCATTTCATAAAACTATTATATCCCATCTTAAAAACAATGGATTCAGAACTTCTTTTTATTACGGAGGTTGGACGCATTTCAATAATATGGACGATATTCTCAATGCAAGTAAGATAGATTTCATTCTCTCCAAATTTGATAAGAATGCAACGAAAATAATAAGTGATACAAAGGGCTTTTCATGGGGTTATGACGACAAATCTCTATTTAAACAATATCTCAAAACCGTAAATTCAGATTCTGTAAAAGACACAAAGCGTCTTGATATAATCTTGACACTATCCCTCCATTCACCTTTTTCTCCACCAAGAAATGAATATTTTCTCAACAAGTTCAAAAAAATTACAAAAGATTGGTCTAAAACAAGAAAAAACGAAATAAAGCCATACATAAAACCGCTAACCACTGTCCTCTATGTCGATGATGCATTGAGATACTTATTCAAAGAATTGAAAAACAGGAAAGATTTTGACAATACTATATTTATACTGACGGGAGACCACAATCTTCACGCAATGCCTGATGATAATGAGATTCGCCAATATCAAATACCTTTGATAATATATTCTCCATTGCTCGAAAGAAGTTCAAAATTCAACTCTATCAGTAGTCATCAGGATATTTATCCAAGTATCTTGTCGTTATTAAGTCATAAATATAATATCAAATTACCTAAGGTTACTCATACTATAAGCAATGGCTTGTTCATATCAAAAGAATTCAAACAAAATAAATTAATACCTTTTTTTCAAGGGCGAAATCTCAACACATCGATTTTGGACAATGGATACTTTTTTTCTCAAGATAAATGCTATAAGTTAAATAAAGGAATGAATCTTGAACCAATCAATAATGATTCAATATTTCAATCCATGAAAAGAAAATTGCAAATCATCAAGGATATTAATAAATATGTTTACAATAAAGACAAGATAATTCCTTATAAATATAAATAGTGTCTGCGAGAAAACACATATTTATTTTTCAAAAACATAAGGAAAAACACCTGGGTATGATTTATACATACCTTTGAGTTGGATTTTGCTTGTAGAATTCTTCAATTTAGAGATAAAATCATTCACATCCGTAATTTTCATACCATTTATGCTTTTGATTATGTATCCTGGTTCAATATTGATATTCGACATTTTACTCCCTTGAATGACACTCACTACCATCACCCCAAAACCACCATTTTCAATTTTTTCTTCAGAGGTCAAATCCCTAAGCGCAAAACCAAGTTTCACTAAAATATCATCATTTCTATTAGCTATCAAATCAGTTGTATTCAGATGATTACGCAAAACTGAATTAGCAAATAGCATTTTCCCGTTGCGTAAATATTTAATTTTGACTTTATCTCCAGGCTTATATTGTGAAATCAATCCCTCAAATTGAGCAACATTTATTATTCTCACTCCATCAATATCCAAAATCTTATCACCCGTTTTTAATCCGCTTTTATCCGCTGCACCATTACGGTTTACTCTTTCAATTTCTACCCCGTCTTCCCCTTCAATATTCTTAATCAAAACACCAAGCCAAGCTCTTTGGACTGTTCCGTAGTTGATAATATCAAAAGCTACTTTCTTAACAATATTCGAAGGTATAGCGAAAGAATACCCTTGAAAGCTACCGGAATTTGTAGAAATAGCGGATATCATACCCACAAAATACCCTTCGGAATCAAACATTCCCCCTCCGCTATTCCCCGGATTTGCCACAGCATCTGTCTGTATATAGGACTCAATACTATTCTCTCCAAGAAGATTCAATGTTCTGTTTTTTGCACTAATCACTCCTACTGACACTGAGTTCCTCAACTTGAAAGGATTCCCAATTAACATTATCCACTCCCCTACTTTAAGTATATCTGAGTTGCCAAATGAGACAAATGATGAACTAGTATTATCTATTTTCAGAACTGCGATATCGGTGGTCTCATCCCTCCCGACAATCTTAGCATTATAACTATTGCCTGATTCCGTGACAGCGACTATTTTACTAGCACCTTCAACCACATGGGTATTTGTTACTATATAACCATTTGGAGCTATAAAAATTCCAGAACCCGTATTACTAGTGAACATTCCACTATTGTCAGGTTTCAAAGCGTTGATATAAACAACAGAAGAAAGATTCTTTTTGGCAATGGTAGTAAAATCTAGGTCTCCATTGATTCTCGAATTATCAGTGAAAGACACATTCCTAGCGACTGCACTATCTTGAAATACAATCTTGGGTTCATTGAAATAATAATGATATATCAGTATTGCTACTATCGCCACTAAAGACGAAATCACAAAATTCCCGAGATAGTTACTATTCTTTTTCATATAAACTAAATAACTATATTCATTATGATTTATTATATAATACCAAATAAACTCCAGGTGTCCTTTATATTCTTTCCTCTCTTATCTTCCCCCAACAAATAAATGCTTAAACAAATACTCTATATCGTTGCTTATCGTATAATTCCTTGCATAATCCAGATTCAAATCGTGTATATCTCTATTGGGCACATCTGAAATATCACCTTTAAATGAGGGGCTAAAAATCCCTTTTTTTATCTGAGGTAATTCTAGAATCATTTTGTCATTAGGGATATACGATATCCAAGTTTTACGCATTGTCAACACTTCAAAAATCTGTTTTAACTTCAATTTTTTATTTATTAAAAATAATAAAGGGTATAGAA
>JALVAD010000164.1 GCA_027011385.1 Saprospiraceae bacterium
TTTTTGTATATATTAGCCCTGAACATTTCGAATAATCTAAATTTTATTTTATAATAATAGTAATGCAAATGAAAAAGACAATTCTATTAAATTTGATATTTTTGTTATCAGTTCAAATTTTGATATCACAAAAATATGAGGATTATATTGGAGCCGGTCACTCCAATAATATTAAAGTGACATCAAGTAGTGAAAAAACGGAGAGACCTACTGAATTTACCGCTAAAGCAATGAATACCATTAACGGAGAAGGTATGGATGCTAAAAAGATGGAAGTGGCTAGATTTTTAACTCAAGCTACACTAGGTGCAAATATGAAGACCATAGAAGAGGTTGCAGATATGGGAATCGAAGCTTGGCTTGATAAGCAATTGGAAACAGAAGGAGAAAGTTATTTAGATAATATCAGGGATGTTTTTCAATTGACAAATCAATGGGAATTTGACCATGGTGTTGATTCTGCCGATATAGATGAAAGAGCAAATTGGTCACATTTCATGTACACTTGGTGGGAGTATAATATGTTTAACGATGACTTGGTAAGACAACGAGTAGCATTAGCACTAAGCGAAATTTTAGTACTGTCATTTGATTCAAATTTGGGTGGCTTTGGAGAGGGGGTTGCATCATATTACGATATTTTATCTCAAAATGCATTTGGCAATTACAAAGAGATCCTAAAAAAAGTAACTTATCATGTTGCAATGGGGGCGTATCTTAGTCATTTCAATAATCCTAAATCAGACGCAGAAAACAATGTCCATCCTGATGAAAACTATGCAAGGGAAGTTATGCAACTCTTTTCAATAGGATTGTATCAACTCAATAATGACGGTACTAGAAAAACGGATGATACCGGGGAATTTATAGCGACATATACCAATAGCGATATAAAGGAAATGGCAAAAGTGTTTACAGGATTGGGCCCAAGTGCAATCGTACCAAATGAATGGGTGGATACTCCTGATTTTGGTTATGGTATTTGGGTTACAGACATGACAAAGCCAATGAAGATGTATGAAGATTGGCATGAACCTGGCGAAAAACATTTATTAAATGGTTATATTATTCCGGCAGGAAACACGGGAGATGAGGATATTGAGTTAGCAATTTCCCATTTGTTCAATCATCCCAATGTCGGACCATTTATCTGTAAACAATTGATACAAAGATTGGTCAAATCAAATCCTACTCCTGAATATGTTGATAGAGTCGCTTCTGTTTTTAACGATAATGGAAATGGAGTACGAGGTGATTTGAAAGCTGTCGTTAAAGCAATCTTGATGGATCAAGAGGCACGAAGTTGTGAATGGATTAATGATTCTTCCAATGGCAAACTACGTGAACCATTACTTCGATACACACAATTTTCCAGAGCTGTTGATATAGATCAGGCTTACGGCAATTATTGGAATATAGGATATGGGTATTGGCAAGAAGCCGGACAAATGATATTGACTTCACCCTCAGTCTTCAATTTCTTTTTGCCTTATTTTCAGCCAAATGGACCTATTGCTGATGCGGATTTAATAGCTCCTGAATTTCAAATACATAATTCCAGAACTAGTATTGGCTATATAAATAATGTTTTTAATTGGACGGCATACGGTTATTTGATGGATGATTGGTTGGAAGAATCTCCAAACGTATCCGTTGATTTTTACAAGTACGAACCACTAGCTAGAGATCCTGAGGTGTTTTTGAATTACCTTGATATTGTATTCACTTATGGTATGCTAACAGATCGAACGCGAAGAATCATTAGAACTAATTGTAATAAAATCGAAAGAGTAGATTTCAAAAGGAGCAGAGCACAATTAGCTTTGTATTTAATGATGATTTCTCCTGATTATAATATTTCAAAATAAAAAAATCTATATACAATGGCAAAAAATAAAATATCAAGAAGAAAATTTATTACAAATATTGGTAAAATAGGTTTGGGAGCAACTGCATTCTCATCAATGTTAAGTATGAAATCTCTTGCAAATTCAATAATATCAAGTCCGAATTTCGGAGGTGATTATAAAGTTTTAGTATGTTTTTTCAAATCGGGAGGTAATGATTCTTTCAATATGTTGATGCCTCTTGGATCAGAGTATCAATTATATAAAAAGACAAGATCTAACCTTGCAATTGATAAAAATGAAATATTACCCATAAATGCGACTAATGTTGGAAATAGAAAATTTGGACTTCATCCTTCCATGCCTGAAATACAAAGTATTTTCAATAAAGGTAAAATGGCATTTATATCGAATATAGGAACACTAATACAACCCACAACAGCAGAACAAGCATATGATGAGTCTGTTTCTTTACCTCTAGGATTGTTTTCTCATGTTGATCAAGCACAAGAATGGATGACAGGAAAACCACACGAACGCGTAATTAAAGGTTGGGGAGGAAGAATAGCAGATAATATGAAAAGTTTGAATGCAGATAATACAGTATCGATGAATATATCGTTGTCTGGGACAAATATCTTCCAAAATGGTGATAATACAATAGAGTTTTCAATTGGAGTGGAAGATGAAGCTCCCGGTATAATAGGTTATGGTAATGACAGTTGGAATAATTACAATGAAGCTCTTACCAATGGCATAGATAGTTTGTTAGATCATCAATATTCAGATCCATTTAAGCAATCTTATGTAAATGTGATTAAGGACTCAAAGCTTGCTATTGAAAAATACAATAATGCTATTAATGAGACAGAGGATTTGGATACAGTTTTTTCAGGTAATTATGTTTCCCAAGTATTCAAAGCTATCGCGAAAATGATAAAAGCCAATAATTTATTGGGGTTTAAACGTCAAATATTTTTTGTAGAATACGGAGGCTGGGATCACCACGATGAGCTATTGGACAATCAAAGTGGTATGCTCAGAGATGTTAGCTTGGGATTTGGAGAATTTGATGAGGCTATGACAGAACTCAATATGCAAGACAGTGTTACGACCTTCAGTATGTCAGAATTTGGTCGTACATTGACTTCCAATGGTAACGGTACAGACCATGCTTGGGGAGGTAATGTAATGGTAATGGGAGGAGCAGTTAATGGTAAAAAAATATACGGGGATTACCCCACTCTTAATCTGGATAATCCGAGAATGCTTTGGGATGGAGTTCTCGTTCCTACGCTATCTACAGATGAATACTTTGCAGAATTAGTACAATGGTTTGGAGCTCAAAACAGTTTGATTTCCGACCTGTTCCCAAATATTGCCAATTTTTATGATGTAAATTCAGCCCAAAAGCCAATTGGGTTTATGAATTATTAATTTTATCAATAAAAAAAATACATAAAATGAAATATTTAT
>JALVAD010000165.1 GCA_027011385.1 Saprospiraceae bacterium
ATTCAAAACAACTATTTGAAAATTCCAGCTATTTGAAATAATGTTTTGATGGAATGGTTTATAGAAGACGGATGGAGTAGTTTATTCTGTTTGTCTGGTTTGTTTTAAGATATTGTATTTTGTCTAGGTTGTATATTGATATTAACTATTTCTTAATAAATTAAACGAACTTACAAATGAGAACAAAACTTTCACTTTTAGTTTTATTTTTTACATTAATTACTTTTCAGTCTTATGGTGAATTGCCTTTTGGCGCTCACGCTGAAGATTGGACTCTTGATCAAGTTCCGGATGGTTGCGATGTTTCAAATGGATGGGGGCCTACATGGAATCTCTATGAGCAATTGGATGCAGGGAAACATGTAGTTATTGATTTTTCCGCTGTTTGGTGTGGGCCTTGCTGGTCATATCATCAATCAGGGACTTTAGAAACTTTATGGAATGATCACGGTCCTGATGGTGATAATTCAATAAGAGTGTTTTATATTGAGGCTGATTGTAGTACCAATGTAGCTTGCCTATGTGGATCTTCAGGATGTAATGGTAGTACCCAAGGCAATTGGATGGCAGGAGTTAATTTTCCATTTTTCAGTCCTTCTGGAGGTGATTGCTCCAGTGTGAAAAGTGATTATGATGTTACTTATTTTCCTACTTTATATGCTATTAATGCCGATTACAAAACCGTTTGGGAAGTAGGACAAGGTTCTGTCTCTAAATGGGAAACTTGGTTGTATGAATCGTTTGCGATGGAGATGGAATTTGATGTAATAGATGATATTTGTGCTACGGGAGAAGGTTCAGTTGATCTGACTATTTCAGGTGGTTATGGTAATCTTTCTTTCTTGTGGAATACAGGAGCAACTACTGAAGATATTGATGGCTTAGTCCCCGGTAACTATTCCGTAACTGTTACAGATCAAAACGGATATTTTTTAGTGAAGACGGTTGATGTTGGAGGAAATGATGATCCTATTGTAATTGAAGAAGA
The DNA here is from genome assembly GCA_027011385.1 of Saprospiraceae bacterium. Taxonomy (GTDB): domain Bacteria; phylum Bacteroidota; class Bacteroidia; order Chitinophagales; family Saprospiraceae; genus JADJGA01. The sequence goes on from JALVAD010000165.1 coordinate 989, forward strand.
TGTTGTTGAACCAACACAATGTTATGGTGGAAATGATGGGTATATAGAGATTAGTGTATCAGGAGGATTGCCAGGATATACATATTTATGGAGCAACGGAGAAAGCTCACAAAATGTTTATGACCTTGAAGCCGGAGTATATACAGTCTCTGTAACGGATCAATATGATTGTACGGAAACAAAAGAATTTACCGTTGGACAACCTGATGAGTTGATATTGAATTTTTATACAGAAGATGCTTCTTGTAGTCAAGCCAATGGAGCTATTATTATGTGGGCTGAGGGAGGAACAGGTGATGATTACGAATACAGTATAGGAAATGGATATTCTTCTCAATCCGATTATTATAATTTACCTGCCGGAACATATACCATTAGTGTGAAAGATTATAATGATTGTGAGACATTTGAAGAGGCAATTATCGATGGGACAGATGCTCCTGTAGCAAGTGCCGGTGATAATAAAGAATTGAGTTGTAATATTACTGAGGTGCAATTGGATGGTACCGGTTCTGCTACTGGTTCAGGAATAACATATAATTGGACTACTGAAAACGGGCATATTGTTTCAGGAGAGACTACGACTACTCCAACTGTGGATGCTGTTGGTTCTTATGTTATTGAGGTATTGGATGGAGGTAATAATTGTCTTTCTAAAGATACTACTGAAGTCTTAGATGGAGGTGGACTACCTAGTATTATTATCAATGAACCGAATATCATTACTTGCGCTGTTACAACTACTGAATTGAATGCATCTCAATCAGATAATGGTGATAACTATACTTATGAATGGACTACTACAGATGGAAATATCGTAAGTGGAGCAGACCAGCTAGTTGCTGTGGTAGATGCTGCCGGTTCATATTTATTTACTCTTACAAATACTTCTACAAACTGTTCTTCTTCAAAATCAGTTGTGGTTACAGCAGACAATAATGCTCCTGAATATACTGTTCAAAATGATACTTTGACTTGTATATACACGTCAGCAATGCTTTGTGTAAATGTTACTTCGTCATATGATAGTATCGTTTGGACCGCATCAGGTGATAATGGTAATTGTATCACAGTGACTACTCCGGGAGATTATGAGTATACAATATATGGAACGAATGGGTGTAATGAGGTGAGTGTTGCACACGCGGCAAATAATGCTGTTAGTCCTGTACTTACAATACAGACACCTGATGTCTTAGGATGTGGAGTTTCGTTTGCGACATTGGATGCAACAGGATCTAGCACAGGTTCTAATTTTTCTTATAGCTGGACAACAACAAACGGACATTTTACATCTACTACAAATGAAATTACCGCAACAGTTGATCAACCGGGAATATATTATTTAGAAATTACAAATTCAGATAATGGTTGTGTTTCTAATGGACAAGTTGAAGTTCAAGGCGGGGCTACCATGCCAAATGCAGCTTTTACTTCAAGTGTAGATTACAATGTGGTAACATTATTTGGTAATACAACCGCCGGAGCTACATCTACTTGGGAAACCGGTGATATGACAGCTTCAGGTGATACTGTAACTTTTAGTTTTAATGACAATGGTACTTATAATGTTTGTCATTATCTGGAAAATAGTTGTGGAGTCGATACTTCTTGTACTGATGTAGTGATTGATGCTATTATAGCTTTAGGATTTTCTGACAATGTAGTAAATATTAGTTGTAATGGTGCAAATGATGGAAGCATTTCTATCACTCCTAATGGAGGTGTCGGTGCTTATAGTATAGATTGGACAGGACCAAATAGCACTAGTTATAGTGATTTTGATCTGTCAGATCTTTCTGCCGGAGATTATTCAATGACTTTGACAGATGAAGGTAATCATTCCGTCACACAAAGTTTCACTATTACAGAACCTGCTCCAATAGAAGTTACATCCAATGTTAACCCGTCTACAGGTAGTGATGGCTCTATTGAATTGGAAGTGACTGGAGGAACACCTCCATATACTTATTCTTGGAGCAATGGCTCAACGGATAAAAATCAAAGTAATCTAGCTAAAGGAGAATATACAGTCGTTATTACTGACGCAAACGGATGTACCAAAGAATTAACATTTACTATTGAAACATCAGCAGTAGATGATCCTGATTTTGTTTCTAGATTTAATCTTTATCCAAATCCTGCTGCTAATAACACTAAGGTTGCTTTGAGTTTTACAAACAGTTTGACAGGTAAGATAAGCTTGGTAGATATGACAGGTAAAATCATCAGAACTTATGATATTAAAGGAAAAGATATGATAATCGATGTAGATTTAAATAGTATTTCCGAAGGAATATATCTGATAAAACTTGAAAGTCAAAACAAAGT
>JALVAD010000166.1 GCA_027011385.1 Saprospiraceae bacterium
CTATTATAATATAAACGTATTAATTATCATTATTGTACAGCTATTAATCACATTTTTAACAAATTTTCGTTATATTTGTGAAAGTTTTTTTTATTCTATCATAGATATTTTGACAAATTGTTCTACTGCAATTTAATGGAAAACAGAATCCGGCTAATAATACGGGTTAAGTTATCTTGTCATACTAAAACTTGTAATAATGAAAAAAATATCCCTTTTTACGCTTGTATTCCTTTCTATTTTAAATTTCAATTTTAGCCAAGATTTTTGGAATTCTTTAGATGGTCCCAATGGAGTAGAGATAAATCAAATAGGAATTGACTTATTTGGTAATTATTATATTGCTGTTAAAGGTAAGCATCATGTTTTCAGGTCTATTGATAATTATCAAACTTGGGAAAGTTTTAACACAGGTTTGGTAGAACCGTATATTTCGGGAAAAAAGTTTGTCAATGCACCGGATAGTTCATTATATCTACTTACGAGTAGAGATGTTTTTGTCTTGAGACCTCATTATAATAGATGGAAAAAAATAAATTTAAATGAATACGAATATGAATTTAATGATATTTCTGTCAATCCTCAGGGTGATATTTATATTGTAGGTGGTTCAAAAATATACAGATCTACCAATAATGGAGCATCATTTCGTCCAATAAATATTGTTCCAGCTTTTAATTCTCAAATTTGTACTAATGGTAAGGGTAAGAACTTTGTGATTTCAGAAGATGAGAACCATGAAGATGTTGTATATATTTTCAACGATGATGGATCGGTTTATGAAAAAAAAGCATTTCCAACAGATATGCCTTGGGCGGAAGGTATTTTATATGATAGTATAGAAAATAGATTATTCATTTATGGTTGGAATGAAGGATATTTTTCTGACGATGATGGCTTGACTTGGACTAAATTGCAAATTGAAGATCAGTATAATGGTATTAATTATTTAACAATATCTCCTACCGGTGACTTATTTTGTGATTGTAGAAAAGGTATTTTTAAGTCAATTGATTCCGGGATTACTTGGAGTAAAATAAATAATGCAGAAAACTTTTGCTCAAAGGGAATTTCATCTCTTGTATTTATAAATGCCGAAGAAATATTTGTATTGCCTAAATATAGGGGAAGTAATTTGACTTTTGAACTTGGACTAACTGATGTTAATTTTGAAGATTTTCAAAGTATTACTACCGGGATAAAGCAGCCCCGAATAAATGAGATATCAAAAGATAAAAATGGTGTGATGTTTGTTAATATTGCAAACAATAAACAGTTGATTTCTTTTGATGATTGTCAAACCTGGGATACATTGAGTTTGCCTGATAAAAACGAATATCTTCACCAAATTGAGCATGACCAAAATGGGAATATTTATGGTTATTCTACGAATAGGAGTCTATACATATCAACCGATTATGGTACAACATGGTCAGATATTACTCCTGAGAAAAATGAAATTGTTTATTTTGAAGGTATTCAAGTTAATCCGGATGGAAAGATTTATCTATATGGATTAAGAAATTTGTATATATCTAATGACTATGGAGAAAATTGGAATGTCTTTGTGACACAAGATTTAAATCATTTTAATGCAAAATGGTTTTTCCATCCGGATGGCACTATTTATTCTTATGATATTTTAGATACTTATTTTTCAAAAGATGATGGGGTTTCCTGGTCTCGAATGCTTGATTCTTATATTAATATTTTTGCTTTTCATATTGCAAAAAATGGAGATATATTAATTGTTTGTGATGGTTATGATAGTTTTGGGGCTTCATTATTCAAATATAAAAATGGAGAATTAATTAAACTTAAAGATAACATTTTTAGTAATTCTATCGAATCCAATATTGATGGTGACATTTTTATTGAGGAGCAAGACAGAATTTTACGCTCCAGAGATAATGGAAATAGTTGGGAAGACATCACCTACAATCTTGACCATCCTATTGACTTAACTTTATATGTTGACAACAATCAATTTCTATATACATATTCAAGATATGATGTAATATATAAAAGTAAGTTTTCAACTACTCAAAATCATTCTATTTTAGGATATGTTTTTTTAGATGAAAACAAAAATTGCATAAAAGATCCTGAAGAAAATGGTATTCAGAATTGGAAAATAAAATTGTCCGGTACGATTGAAAGGGATATTACAACCGATGAAAGGGGTGAGTTTTCTACTAAGCTTACTGATGGCAGTTATACATTTAAACTGATTGTTTCGGACGATGAAAAATGGAAAACATGCCAAATTGATACATCTATTATATTAGATTCAGAACAGAAAGACACAACAGTCGTTATGTTTTTAGTTCAGAAAAAAGGCGGAACATCTACATTTGAAGAAGAATCTTTCACCTCGGATGTTATTGTTTATCCTCAACCATTTTCGACTAAGACAAATATTGTTATTAAAAATAATAAAGTGCCGGAAAATTCTGAATTCAGAGTTTACAATAGGCTGGGAGAATTGGTTCATTATGAAAAGATACATTCTAATAATATTGAATTTAATAAAAATGATTTGCCTTCCGGTTTATATCTATTTAAAGTGATATTTAATAATAAAATTATTTCTTCTGGAAAATTAATAATTCAATAATTATACCATATTGAGAGAGTTAAAAAAGGTGATTTTTTTTGATAATCAAAACTGGATTTTTACTCCACTTTCCTTTTCTCCAAAACGAAAGAATTATGTGTTTTGCAATACAATGCTTTTCTACCAGCTATGATTTTATAAACAACAGGAGAAAACAAAACTTCAAACAGAATGCCATTTCCTAACCGATCCACAATTCCTTGGTTAGGTATTAGATTTATCATGAAATAAATACTCTTGATCAATTCTTATAATACCAAAATGGAACTTTTAAGATGCTTACAAGAGAATCTGTATCTTTATGCTTTAACTTTTGAAATTCTATGAAATGTTTTCCTTCCTGTAAATCTTTTATTCCGATATATGTCTCAATACCTGATTTTTTTTCATTTTGTGTTATTACAAAATCAGTTTTACATATAGTGCTATCTATTTTAAAACTATAAAACCTTTGAAAAGTGTTTAAATAAACTGTCACAAGACTATCGATATTTATTGACTTATGATTATTTAACTTAATTTTACCTACATTAATTTGTATAGGAGAATGATAACCGCGTATATCTTCTCCTTGTTTTAAATCAGGATTAAATTCTATTAAATCATCTTCCAAATATTTTCTCAAAGGGATTATTACTTTTATATAGGGCTCGGTAATTATTTTGGATTGAATGGCAAATGTGCCTATAGATAGATC
>JALVAD010000167.1 GCA_027011385.1 Saprospiraceae bacterium
GTTTTTTATTTGTCTTAATTATAATTAATTAGGGTTTTAGTCCTATATAAATACCTTGAATAAATTGGAATTTTCTAATTTTACATGTTTTTGTCCTCAACTATTACCCCATCTTCCAACACGAGAATTCTCTTTGCTCTGTCTATTACCCTTTGGTCGTGAGTTGAAAATATAAATGTTATCCCTTCTTCTTCATTCAATTTTGCCATTATATCCAATAATTGTGTGGTAGATTTAGAATCCAAATTGGCTGTTGGCTCATCAGCTAGTATAAACCTTGGTTTTGATGCCAAAGCTCTGGCGACAGCCACTCTCTGCTGTTGTCCGCCCGAAAGCTGTGTTGGTCTTCTATCCATCAATTTTCCTAATCCCACTTCTTCCAGCAATCCCTTTGTTCTGCTTTCTCTGTATCCCTTGTCAATACCCTGCAAAAGCATTATGAATTCAACATTTTCTTTTGCTGTAAGCACCGGAATTAGGTTGTAAGCTTGGAAGATGAAACCGATATTATGCAATCTGAAATCGATTAATTCTCCACTTTTTAATTTTGTTATATCAATATCCCCGATTTCAACACTGCCTGAAGTTGGAGTATCAAGTCCACCGATTATATTTAAAAAAGTAGTCTTTCCTGATCCGGAAGGTCCTACGATTGCGGTGAATTCTCCTTTTTGAAATTCACAGGACACATTATTTAGGGCTTTGACTTCGATTTCGCCCTGATTATAGATTTTAGATAGCTCATTTGTTTTTATTACTGAGTTCATAATTCAATTGATTTTAAAGTGATTTTATTGCTTCTGCCGGATTGAGTTTTAATGCACGTCTCGCCGGGAAAAGAGATGAAATGAATGCGACAAGCAGAGTGAGTAACGTTACATTGATATACATGTTCCCTGGCAAATATGTATACATGATAGCTCCTATGCCTAGACTTTCGAGTCCTGAAGAAAACATACTCAAATCAATGCCATGAGTTGAATAGTATTCAATGCTAAGATATGATAAAAGTAGTCCAAGAGGTGCAGCAAGCATTGTTAAAAATACTGTCTCGAAAGTAATCATTGCAAACACTTTTTTCTTTCTCATCCCTACAGCCATTAACATTCCAAGTTCTTTTTTTCTTTCTAAGACAGCCATCAGCATAGAATTGATAATGCCAAACGAGAGTGCAGCTAAAACGATTAGCATAAATATTATTAAAAATGTTGACATCATTTCTTGTGCATAACCTAGTTCGGGTGATATTTCATCCCATGTTTCAGTTTTGTTGTTTTTATCGGTTAGCTTTAATTTTTCTGCAATAATTGACGCTTGATCAAGCGAATTTCCAACAAAAGCAATCTCATTTATTTCTCCATTTTTGAAATCAACAATTTTTGCTAAATCATCTTTCCTGACAAAGATTGTCGAACCGTCAAAAGTTGTATTTTGAGTCTTAAATATTCCTTCTACTCTAAAGGCTGCATTTACCAAATCTCCTACAGAATTTTGTAATGTAACAACTATTTTTGAATTGATTTTAATTTTCATTTTGTCAGCAAGTTTCTTGCCGATTACTGCCGGATTCCTTTTGATTTTTGTAAAATATGTACCTTCTATAAGATGATTATAAATCTCTGTAATCTTTTTTTCTTTTTTTGGATCGATTCCTGTAAGCTGCGTCCCAAATGTCCCTTTTGCATTTGCTACCATACCCGTGGAAATTATTCTTTCAGAAAATGCTTTAACCTGTTCGATTGAATTAATAATTGCGATTACAGTTAATCTGTCGATAATTGTGTCATTTATTGTTTGGTCGCTGAGGAACTTCGGATTGTGTATTTGACCATGAGAAAGGGTAGTAGTTATAGCTCCGTCAATTCTTTGTTCGTTCAATCCATAAGTCATGGCCATTATAAACAACCCTGACCAAATACCAAGAATTATTGATACTATAACTACACTACTTCGTAGTTTGTTCCTCCAAATATTTCGCCATGCTATTTTTATTATTTCCTTCATTTGTTTGTTTTAATTGTAATAAAATCTAAAGTGATCTCATTGCTGCTATTGGTTTCATGAATTTTACTTTCATTATAGGATATAGCGAAGCGATTAGAGCAATTGCGAATATTATCATTGCGTGAGTAAGGAATATACCTATATCTGTTGACATTGGAATTACCGGTTCAAAACCAAAATCTTTTAACGCCTCACCTTTTGGACCGGGTATAACAAATGGATTGTAATGGTAATATAAGACCAGAGGTAAAACCGAAAGCATTCCCGCAATAACTCCAATAAGTGAAAGGATAATAGATTCTATAACAAGCATTGATGTTAACTTGATTTTTTTAGTGCCGATAGCAAGCATAACCCCAAGTTCGTAAATTCTTTCTTCAGTCATCATTAGGACAGTTCCCAGTATCCCAAAAGATATAATCATATATAAAATAGCTATCATCAAGATTCCGCCAATATTATCTACAGCAATAGTTTCTTTTAGTTCGGGAATCATTTTCTCCCAAGTCATAATTTCATATTTATCAAGATCAATCTTTTTTAATAAAGAATTGTATATATCATTCATTTCAGCTTTGTCATCTTTGGAAATAATTAAATTTGTTATTAATCCATTTGCCGAACTGAATTCTTGCGCCAATTTCAAGGGAAAGAATACAAGCATTCTATTCAATTTTGGGTTTGCCATATTAATAATTCCTGAAATTGTATATTTTCCTGAAGCACTAATTCCATGATAACCTTGACCTATAAAAACCACAGTATCACCTACAGTTTTGTTGAAGAATTTTGCCAATCCTTTTGCTATCATTACTGATCTATCGTTAGATTGAAATAGTCGTCCCTTTACCAATCTTTTACTCCAATCCGTCAGTTTAACTTCTTTTTCTAAATCTACCCCTTGTAACATTACCCCTTTTGTGGTTTTTCCTGCCGACATTAATGAGAAAGTTTGTATTCGTGGTATCACATCAATTACTCCATCAGTATTGATTATTGAATTATATAATTTATCATCAAATACCATTGAGTTATCAAGGGTTTGCTCATCCCAAAATCCTTTCTTATGGATTTGAATATACCCGGAATAAGTATTGACAACGTTTTTTATCATATTGCCGTACATCCCCAGTTGCATTGACCTCATAAATACAGCGAGAAATACAGCGATTAATACCGAGGCAATCGTTATGAAACTCCGCTTTTTATTCCTCCAAATATTTCTCCATGCTAATTTTAATATTAAATTCATTTTATATATTTAAATATTTGTATGTAAGTATAAAATATATTATTATAATGCATTATGT
>JALVAD010000168.1 GCA_027011385.1 Saprospiraceae bacterium
CTGCATTTGCTCTTATTACTACAACTCCAATGGTAGAAAACCCTATTACCATCAGCATTGCACTAAGTGTAATCAAATGGAGTATATAGTTTCCTGATTTTTTGGAATACCAAATGCCCCAATATAAAAGACCTCCTATAGTCAAAATAGTCGGCACAAGTCCCGAATGAAAAGGTAATCCCAAATCATTTACAGTGCCTAATTCCCACCATGTCCATAGTTTAGGTATACCCGCAATGATTATTTTAAGTTGAAATCCAATCATTGTAACTCCTATTGCAAGACTGATTAATATGCCTTTTATATTGTGATTTTCATATTTTTTATAATAGTACAATAATGCTATCACAGGAAAAGCCAAAACACTCAATAAGTGAACTCCGGTTGAAAGTGCTATTGAAAAAATAGCGAAAATCAACCACTTGTCAGCTTCCACCGTGTTTGGTAAATTGTACCATTTGAATGTAGCCCAAATGGTCATCGCTGTAAAAAATGTTGACATAGAATAAACCTCACCCTCAACTGCTGAGAACCAAATTGAAACAGCAAATGCAGTAGCGAGACCAGCAACCAATCCACCTGCGGCTACGCTGAACATTTGTGCTTTGTCCAATTCATCGTCTTTTCCCACCAAAGCCAATTTACCTAGGATAATAGTTGACCATGCGATAAACATTGCAGCCAAAGCTGAAAACATTCCTGACATTAGATTTACAGCAAATGCAACATTTGAAGGGTTATCTGATATCATTTTAGCAAAATTGGCAAATAATCCTCCGATTAAAAGAAAAAGAGACGCTCCCGGAGGGTGCACAACTTCCATCTTGTATGCTCCCAGTACAAATTCTCCACAGTCCCATAAACTCCCCGTTCTTTCAACGGAGAAAAAGTACACAATCGCAGTTATTAGAAATACTAATATCCCTGTATAATTCGTTAGTTTTTTAAATGTCATTTGAAATATTTTTATTTTGAATCAACAAAAATAACTATTTTAACATATATTTCTCAATTCTGAAAAATAATATTTTATATTTGTGATAATATTATATATAAATTTTATCTAAATGAAACTAATTTTTACAATTCTTATTGTTTATTTGGCATACAAAGTTATGTTCCAACCAAAAAATATAGCTCCGCCACCGGATAATAAAAGAGTAGATGACAGAAGGGAAGAAAAAGAAGGCGAATATGTTGATTATGAAGAAGTGGATTAAAGGAAATACACTACTTCCACATTTTCCAATTTTCCCGATATCTGCACCTGAGGTTTACTTATTTTGACCTCAATATTATTGATACCTTTAAATTTATTTTTCACTGCATGCGCAATTTGATAAGCAATACTCTCTATCAGTTTATATTCTTTATTTAATTCTTTTTTGCAAATATCATATACCTTGACATAGTTGATGGTTTTATGCAAATCATCATTGATCGCAGCATCCGTAAAATCAAAATCAAAAGAGACACTGATTTTGAACAATTGCTTTATCTTTCTCTCCGCATCAGGCACTCCATGAAATCCATAAAATTCCATATTGTTAAGTACTATTTTTCCTGCTTTCATATATGAATAGTATTTATTTTATTAATTGAAAAATCAAAGTTAATATTTTTATTTTCATTTTTAGACTAATGCTAAATAATTGCATGTCCATAGATATAATATTTTGTAAATAATGGCTGAAATAAAATATTTATTTAACTTTGCCCGATAATCTTAAAAAAACAAAATATTATGGCAAAAGTAGATATGTTTCAGTCACACGACTATATGCTTTTAGATGAATTGATATCTGAAGAGAATTTATTGGCTAGAGATGCTATTAGAGACTGGGTGAAGCAAGAAGTTTCTCCTATCATCGAAGAGTCTGCCCAAAAGCACGAAACTTCAATGAAAATACTCAAAGAATTAGGTCAGATCGGTGCTTACGGTCCTAATATACCTGTAGAATACGGTGGTGGAGGAATGGACGAAATAGGTTATGGAGTGATAATGCAAGAGTTGGAAAGAGGGGATTCAGGAGTGAGATCAATGGCATCTGTACAGACTTCATTGGTGATGTATCCTATCAACAGATATGGGAGTGAAGAACAAAAGCAAAAATATCTACCAAAATTGGCTACTGGAGAATGGATTGGATGCTTTGGTTTGACAGAGCCTGATTTTGGTTCAAACCCGGGTGGAATGGTGACAAATTATGTTGATGATGGTGATGCTTATGTATTGAATGGTGCAAAAATGTGGATTACAAATTCTCCGATTGCAGACATAGGAGTAGTATGGGCGAAAGGTGAAGATGGCAAAGTTAGAGGTCTTGTAGTTGAGAAAGGAATGAAGGGATTTACCGCTCCTGAGATTGAGAACAAATGGTCGTTGAGAACTTCCGTAACAGGGGAAATGATATTTGATAATGTCAGAGTGCCAAAGGAAAATTTACTTCCCGGAGTTGAAGGATTGAGAGGACCATTATCTTGTCTCAATAAGGCTAGATACGGTATTGCTTGGGGAGCAATTGGTGCAGCGATGGATTGTTATGATACCGCATTGAGATATTCCAAAGAAAGAGTTCAATTCGGTAAACCAATAGGTCAGTTCCAATTGCAGCAAAAAAAATTGGCTGAAATGATTACCGAGATTTCAAAGGCACAATTGCTTGTTTGGAGAGTAGGTACATTATTGAACCAAGGTAAAGCAACGCCTGCACATATATCAATGGCAAAAAGAAATAATGTCGAATTTGCTTTAAAAATAGCAAGAGAGGCAAGGCAAGTGCTCGGTGCGATGGGAATCACCGGTGAGTTTCCAATAATGAGACATATGATGAATCTTGAGTCTGTCATTACATACGAAGGTACTCACGATGTTCATTTATTGATTACGGGTATGGATATAACAGGGTTTAATGCCTTTGTGTAATAAATAATATTTTTTTTTACTCGCTAAGAGGTTAGCAACCTTTAGCTCGGTTTTGTCTTGTTCTGAACCATACGGTTGATCAGGGGAGGGTAGTGCCTTGAGCCAAAGTGTCTCCGACCTCTTGGCGAATATTGCATATTACTGGATCAAGATAAAAAGTTGGGGGAATTAAAAGATGTATTTCCATATTAAATAAATAAACCGTATTTTCATTTTTTGTCTTGATACAAAAAACGAAACAAAAAAAATCAAGACTGTATTCATTTTTTAACGCTCTAAAAGAAGCTAAAATACTAAATGAATTAAACTCACTCGACTTCGTCAGAGTTCAAACAGTAATTCATTTTTTACGTATTTTAACTCCTTTTGCCACTAAAATGAATA
>JALVAD010000169.1 GCA_027011385.1 Saprospiraceae bacterium
ATACAAAGTTAGAACTTTTTATTAAAAAACAAAATAAAAATCAATTATTTTATTTGATTTTTTATCATAAGAAATTTTTAAATACATAATATAGGATAAATCAAAATATAATACAAAAAAACAGCTACATTTTTTGTAGCTGTTTTAATTTGCAATTCATAAGCCGGATTCTGTTTTCATTGAGTAAACAATGAATCTTCATCATTTATCTAAGCACTATTTAATAATGCATCTGCTGCCTACCCCTTTCGGCATATTCAAAATAATCAAATATTCGAGCGAGCAACTCTCAAACCGAAATATACGTGACATTACAACCCATAAGGTTTATCCCCAATACTTGTTGCCAAATAAAGGCGTGCGCTCTTACCACACGGTTTCACCCTTACTACAATTAAAATTGCAGCGGTTTAGTTTCTGTGACACTATCTATCTTCCCATCATTTTGAGAAGTCCACCGGTTAAGTGGTATGGTGCTCTAAGTTGTCCGGACTTTCCTCATCCCAATACTTTACTGAGACGCGATGAAGAAATTGCAATATTATTCAGAAGCAAGTTCATAACAAAATTTAATTAATCATAGTTCCCATATATTAAAATTATTCATTTAATTAATTATTTTTGTGACCAAATATTAATGGATGAATAGAAATAGAGAAATTGTTGAGAATCTACTGAACCAAGCAGGAATTCATATTGGAGGAAATTCACCTTGGGATATTAATGTTATGGATGAAAGGTTCTTCAAAAGCATTATTAAAGATGGCGAACTCGGACTGGGGGAATCATTTATGAAAGGTTGGTGGGATTCACCATCTATGGATCAAATGATATTCAAATTATTTGAAGGAAATATTCATGATAAAGTTAAAGAAAATATAAATACTCTTCTTTGGATTGCGTTTACAAAAATCACAAATTATCAATCAAAAAACAAGGCAAAACTAGTTGGGTTAAAACATTATGATGTTGGTAATAAGCTATTCTCACTAATGCTCGACAAAAGGATGAATTACAGTTGTGGGTATTGGGAAAATACAGATAATCTAGACGCTGCTCAAGAAAATAAATTGGAGCTTATTTGTAAAAAATTGCAACTTAAACCAGGGATGAAAGTGTTGGATATTGGTTGTGGATGGGGAGCTTTTGGAAAATATGCCGCTGAGAATTACGATATAAAAACCAAAGGCATAACAATCTCAAAAAACCAAAAAGAATTAGGTGAAAAATTATGTGCCGGACTTCCTGTAACTTTCGAATTAAAAGATTATAGAGAACTTTCGGGAAAATACGATAGGATTGTAAGCATAGGGATGCTAGAACATGTAGGCTTTAAGAACTATAAGAATTTCTTTAAAACTGTAAATAATTGCTTAGTCGATGACGGCATTGCCTTAATTCATACCATTGGATCAAATAGAACAGTAACCACTACTAGCGCCTGGCTAGATAAATATATTTTCCCAAATGGTATGATTCCTTCTATTAAACAGATTGGAGAAGCAATTGAGAGGTCATTTGTAATGGAAGATCTACACAATTTCGGACATTACTATGACACAACATTAATGGCTTGGTTTAATAACTTTGATAGTAATTGGAACAATATAAAAGACGATTACAACAATGAATTCTATAGAATGTGGAAATACTACTTATTAACAAATGCCGCTAGTTTCAGAGCCCGCTACAATCAGTTGTGGCAAATTGTTTTGACAAAGAAAGGTTTCAAAGGCGGTTATAAATCTATCAGGTAATCTATATTATACATCACAAAGAATAACAAAATAAACACTAAATCTTTCTTACATGTTTCACTAAATAGCTTCTTAAATATCTCCCCTCATTTCTCTATATGTAATTCATAGGTATTTCTCTCACTAATTCAAGCCATTTGACACCGAATCGCGCAAAACTAAATGAGGTTTTCTTTTCATCACATCCATCAGATTCCGGTTCTCCAAAAAGTAACTGATTGTAAAATAAAGTAAATCACATTAGAGGTATATCAATCATGTTTAACTTTATCCAAATAACCAAAGTACTCAAAAGCCAATCCAATAATAACAAATACCAAAGTCCAAATCAAAGTTAATATAAGTAATTTAAACGCTAACATATCAATTAATTTTATGAATGATGATGAATACTTTCTTCTAAATAAGGATCATTTTCTCCTACTAATGGTGCATTTGACAGACACTTAAACATTACAAATAAAAACAAGCTTAAAAACCCAATCATAACGCCGATTTCAGGTATAGAAGGATAATGAGAAATATGTTCATGAATTCCAGTAAATTCAGCTGTAGCCTCTCCAACAAATGGCTTCACATTTAACCACATATCTAACCAGTGTCCTATAAATGTCAATACTGCAATAACTACAAGTACAACATTACTTTTCTTCGCACTATTTATCATAAGCCCTAAAAATGGAACGACGAAGTTAAGAATCAATATTGTATAAAAGATAACAGGAAATTCCCCTTGTTGCACTTTAAAGTGGATTGTCTCTTCACCGACATTTCCAAACCAAATCAACATATATTGATCAAAAAATAAATACGACCAAAATATACTGAAAGCAAATAAAAATTTACCCATATCATGAAGATGTTCCTTCGTAACTAATTCAAAATAACCTTTTCCTTTAAGGTAAACCAAAACGATTATCATTACAGATAAAGTACCCACAAACCAGCTTGATGCAGTATACCATGCATACATTGTACTATACCAGTGCGGTTCTATTGACATTAACCAAAGCCAAATCAAAAGAGCACTTGAATAACCCGCAATAGGAAGAAAAGTACCTGCCCAATTTCTCATTTTTTGATGCGCAGAATAATCTCCTTTAACTCCTGCGTCTTCCAATAATGAAAGGCTTCTAAGTTTATAACGATACAATAACCAAATACCCACAAATAATAATGTCACAATCATAAATGTATTCTTATTCAAAAATGCTGATTTACCATGAAGCACTTCATCATGAGCTACATGTTCTGCATCATTCCAAAGATACAGATGATGCCATCCAAAGTAATTACCAAGTGCCACAATGAAAATAATAACAGCACCAGGAATCAAAAATGCATTAAATGCTTCAAAAAGTCTTTTGAATACACTATACCACCCAGCCCAAGCTGCAATAAACGCAGATAAAGCAAAAAGTGCCATCAATGCCATTCCCATAAAATATGAATTATTAAGTATTATATCTCCCCAAAATTGGCTATGTAGGTCATCGCCAACCACAAAATACTCTACAATCAAACTCAAAAGTCCAATCACTATACCTACTAATAATACTGTCTTTAGTTTTCCAGAAAATTCAAATCGATTCATTTCAAATTGAAATTTATTTTTTTAATATTGTTTTATTCTTAAGGGCAAATTTTATTTACTCTATTTCTGTAATGATCTTATGTAATCAATTACCTGCCATCTTTCTTTGTAATCCAATTTATCACTAAATGACTCCATCATATTTCTACCTTTCATAATTGTGTAGTAATACCTACCATCAGATGAATTCTTCAAATCATCTGATAAAAAGTTAGCAGGCATTGCAGGATAAGCTCCTCCATCCTCTCTAACCAAATAGCCCTCACCATCTCCTTTTTCTCCATGACAAATAGCACAGTAAATACCGTAAAGTTGTTTGCCTGTAGCAATATTCTCTTTATTTGAAGGAAAAGCAGACTTCATTATTTCAGCAATTGCTCTTTGTCTTTCATCTTCTGTATCTCCATAGTAAAATTGACGACTATCTGAAACACCGTTGTCTCTGGATATTGTTCCTTTTACAGGAGTTCTAGGCTTACCGTAAAACCGATAGTCTTTTTTATCTACAAATTCGTTTCTATCGTAATAAGTACCATAATTCGCCTCATAGGCAATTGAATGATACATATCCGGCATATATTCACTACCGGTATTATTCACCCCGGCTTTTTGACATGAGTTGAAGCTAAATAAAATAGCAAGTACCATGACAAAAATAAAGTTTTTTATTATTTTCATTTCAATTGATTTTAAAGTTATCAAGCTTTCAATGTTTTTTCTAATATTTCCTCTGCATTATTTGCTTGTAGAAATTGTTTTGCTTCATCCGCTTCTACTTCAGCATTGTCAAAGGCGAGGCAAAATTTATCATCTGATATTCTAACATCCAGCACATCATTATCAACGCCAAATCCCATTCCTGATACAACATAAAATGAAACAGTCATACCAATGGCAGCAAACAATACAGTCAACTCAAAAGTGATTGGGATAAATGAGGGAACTGCCCAATATGGCTTTCCACCAAATATAATAGGCCAATCTCTTGTAAATATCCAAGTCATTCCCAAGAAAGCTGTCAATGTACCTAATAATCCATATATAAAACCTGCTATATGCAACCGAGACTCTTTTAGCCCTAAAACAGGATCTAAACCGTGGATAGGCATTGGTGAGTACACATCATAAATCTCCATTCCTCTATTTCTTGCTTCTCTTACTGCTTCTATGATATCATGCTCTTCACTATAAACACCGTAAACAATATCTTTTCTATTCTTCATTATTAATGATTTTATATTTTATCAATGACCTTTAACAGCATCTTCACCAACGTACTGATCACCTCCTGTTTTCAATATATGTTTTACCTCAGCAACAGCTACAACCGGTGCAACTCTCGCAAATATTAAAAACATAGTAAAAAACAAACCGAATGTTCCTAAATATATGCTGATTTCAATCCAAGTAGGTGAATAATAACTCCAAGAACTAGGAAGAAAATCACGTGCTAGTGTAGTACCAATAATTACAAATCGCTCAAACCACATACCAATATTTATCAATATTGATAGCATAAAAGTAAAAGTAACATTTCTCCTGAGTTTCCTAGACCAAAAGAATTGTGGTGAAACAACATTGGCAAACATCATACCAAAATATGACCACCAATATACACCAAACGCTCTATTAAAGAAAGCTGCTTGCTCGTAAATATAGCCTGAATACCAAGAAATAAACAATTCGGTGATATAAGCAACGCCCACGATAGAACCTGTAGCTAAAATAACCTTGTTCATTGACTCGATATGTGCAATAGTGATATACTGCTCTAAATGCAATACCTTCCTAACTATCAGCATTAAGGTCAATACCATTGCAAATCCTGAAAAAACCGCACCGGCAACAAAATATGGAGGAAATATGGTTGTATGCCATCCAGGGACAATTCCCGTAGCAAAGTCAAAACTCACTATCGTGTGAACTGACAATACCAAAGGTGTAGCCAATCCAGCAAGTACTAAAGCCAAATATTCCCATCTTTGCCAATGTTTAGCTGATCCTGTCCAACCTAAAGCGAAAAATGAATATATTTTCTTTCTAAGTCCTTTTGCTCTATCTCTTATAGTAGCTAAATCAGGAACTAACCCTGTATACCAAAATAGCAATGAAACAGTAAAGTATGTGGATATAGCGAATACATCCCAAAGCAAAGCTGAGTTAAAGTTAACCCACAATGAACCTCTTGTATTTGGATAAGGAAAAATAAACATAGCATTCCAAATTCGCCCCATATGTATCATTGGAAATAATCCAGCGCACATTACGGCAAAAATAGTCATAGCTTCAGCTGCTCTATTCACTCCTGTTCTCCATTTTTGTCTAAAGAGTAACAAGATAGCGGATATCAAAGTTCCGGCATGTCCAATACCAATCCACCAAACAAAGTTGGTAATATCCCATCCCCAGTTTATCGTCCTATTCAAATTCCAAGTACCTATACCGACATAAATAGTCCAATAAACAGCAAATGTACCTAAACTCAACAACGCAACCGCAGGAATAAATACCATTATCCAAGACAACGGAGGTGCTTTCTCTGTAGGAGAAACCAAATCCTCAGTAATATCATGGTAAGTCTTATGCCCTAAAATTAAGGGTTCTCTAATACTTGATACTGGTGCACTCATTTTATATTATTTATAATTTTTCAAATTTTTATTAAGATTTATACTCCTCACTCCTATTATTAACCTTCATTGTATAACAAACCGATGATCTCACATTTGTCTCCTCCAAAACAATAAAATTCAAAGGACTTTCTTTCCTCTTGTTCAACTCACTCTCCTTATCGTTCATATCTCCAAACACTATTGCTTCAGTAGGACAAGATGCTTGACAAGCAGTAACCACATCATCATCTCTAAGTTTTCTCTGCTCTTTCTTAGCATTTAATTTACCCTCTTGAAGCTTTTGAACACAGAAACTACATTTTTCGATTACCCCTCTCTGTCTAACTGTAACATCAGGATTCAAAACCATTCTGAATAACGGATCATCAGAAATCGCTCCACTCACATCACCCAATGTTGCCATCTCTTGACCTTCAAACAATGTAGGTTCATTATCATTAAATATGTCTGCTGTTGTATAATCCAACCAATTGAATCTTCTCACTTTATAAGGACAGTTGTTTGCACAATATCTAGTACCGATACATCTATTGTAAACCATTTGATTAAGCCCCTCTGAACTGTGGTTTGTCGCATTTACCGGACAAACATTTTCACAAGGAGCATTATCACATTGCTGACACATCATAGGTTGATAAACAGTATTCGGATTCTCAAGCTCACCATAAAAATACCTGTCTATTCTCAACCAAGACATCTCATGATGCCTATGAACTTCATGTTTACCTACTATCGGAACATTATTTTCTGCCATACACGCTATTGTACACGCTCCACATCCTGTGCATAGATTAGTATCTATTTGCATTCCCCAATGATGTCCCAAAGCATATACATCATCGTATCCATTGTAAATTTGTTGTTCATTAAGATGCTTAAATTCTTTTCTCTTCTCTTTTAACTCCTCTACATTTTCTTTAAGTTCTTCAATATTTGATTTAAAAACGATTGTTCTATCTGTCAAAAACCCTTGAAATCCTTCTACTCCAAACACATCTTTCCAAAATGAATCCGGAAATGCAGCTTCATCTGCATTTTTAGTTTCTCCTGTCTCTTTATCTTTAGCTGTTACTCCTAGAGTATGGTGATATTGAACATGAGCAAAATCCTTATCCACACCAACTTTCTCACTTACCTTCACTCCTGTCAAATAGTACTGTGTCAAACCGTCTTTATCAGCAAGAATATCATTGACATCAACTCCAACATTACTACCGACTAAACCCGCATATTTCCTCCCATATCCCAAAGGTAAAGCAACAGTACCTTGCATTTGACCGAAAGTAGAAACAACTGCGACTTCTTTCTTAGCTCCTCCCACTTCAAACTCTACTGTATCACCGTCTTCAAGGTTATTGAAAAGTACAAAATTCTTATCACCATCAAACCCTATCGGTATTTGTAAATGATTACCCCAAGCTGTTCTATCAACAGGATTAGGCATCTCTTGCAACCAAGGATTTTCTGCAAATTGTCCATTACCAACATTCACCGTTTCGTAAAACGATACTTCAAATCCTTCTCCCGGTTTTGACACTCCGGCAGCAGCTGAAGCAACGTCAGCAACAAAACTAACTTCAACACTTTCAGGTGCTGAATAATAAACTCCATCTTTCAAAGTTTTATCCCAGAAGGCTCTAAAACCTCCTATCTCATCCTCTGAAAAGAATATATTTTTCCAGTTATTTTTCAAATATTGATAATAAGGCTGCTCCACAGATGCGTCTACTCCAACTGACCATTTAAGTAAACTCAATTCAGCTTGTCTAGTATCAAAAATTGTGCTTATTGTAGGTTGCATCAAACTGTAATGCCCTCTTTTTGGCATAGCATCACCCCAACTTTCGAGAGAATGACTTACTGGAGCAAGATAATCACAAGCTACTGCGGTATCATCCAAACTGTAACCGAGAGAAACCTTGGTTTTAACCTTTGCTAATGCTTCTTTGAATTTCTTTTTGCCTGAATAATCATACAATGGATTTGCATCCAAAAACAAAACAGTATCTACTCTTCCACTGGCCATATCTTTCACCAATTGTGCCATCTCTCTTTCATCTCCTTGTCTTTGGTATGAAGCTTCCGTAAAATCTACAGTAGAACCTATATTTCCAAGCAAATCATTGATTTTATTTACAAGTATTTGCTCACCTATATTATTGTTGCCACAAACCACTAAACTATTACCCTTTGCTCCTAATAATTCCTTGGCAACTATAGATAAATTCTCTTTTGCTTTTCCTTCCAAAGCCAAGCCGTTTACTGATTGTCCTTCTGTGGCTTTTGCGATTTCGTTGTACAAATAAATAATAGCCGCTCCTTGCTCTGAAGGTTTAACCATTATTCTATTATCAGCATTGGAACCTGTCAAAGACATAAATGACTCAACTTGAATATGCCTTGACATCTTTGCATTCTCAATACTCTTTATTTTTCTTTTTTGAACATATTTTTTAGAATATTCTATTGGAGAAATCCACGTACCTAGAAAATCCGCATTGAAACTAACTATCACATCCGCTTTATCAAACTTATAATCAGGAATTTCTTTTTTACCAAAACTTTTTTCATTTGCAATCAAAATTGCAGCTGAAGATACAGGATCATATGTTATAACTTTAGTATTTGGATATTTTGATATAAAATCTTCAAATACTTTTTTCTTGGTCGGACTCAAAACAGTATTTGTAACAATTCTAGTATTTGAAGTCAATTTGGTACTAATTGCTTTATCTAAATCCTTCCAGGAAATATCAGCAAATTTATCTCCTTTCTTAACCTTTGGTGATTTTAATCTATTATTATTGTACAAATTCAATACTTCCGCTTGAACTCTAGCTGAAGTACCACCAAAAGTAACTTTTGATAATTTGTTTCCTTCTATTTTAATAGGTCTTCCTTCTCTCGTCTTAACTACAATCGCGCAGTAATCTCCACCTCGAACATAACTGGAAGCATAATATGTAGGTACACCGGGAACTATCTGCTCCGGTTTAACTACATACGGAATTGCTTTTTTTACAGGTATATCACAACCGGCTGCAAGAGTAGCAGCACCAACTCCAAAACCTAAAACTTTAAGAAAATCCCTTCTATTGGTCGTTCCCAAGCTAGTACTCCCGTTTTCTGCCATCTCTTGCGCAGTTGGGGGAACATCTTTAAATTCATTTGCTGCATTTTCAACAAACTCCTTATTTACTCTCAGATCCTTTTTACCAATCCAAAGATTATTGTTATTATTCTTCATTTTACTATAATTTCTATATTATTAGCTTATTTGACTTATATATTAGCTTATTTGACTTATATATTAATAGTGACATTTTTGACAATCCAATCCTCCAATATCTTTTACTGTTACTCCGGATCTTTTACCTTCATTCATTTCTGCGTGATATTTTGCAAAATATTTGTCATAATATTTATTGTCTTCAAATTTTACATTTGTTTTTCTGTGACAATTAACACACCATCCCATAGAAAGAGGTGCATATTGCTTCACAGTTTCCATTTCCTCAATTGGACCGTGACATTCTTGGCATGCAATTTTTCCAACTGTAACATGCTGAGAGTGGTTAAAGTAAACGTGATCTGGTAAATTATGAACCCTATTCCATTCGATAGGCCCTTGTACTTTATCTTTATATTCATTTGTCAATGACGCTACAATATTTTTCCATTGCTTATCAGCAACAGCATCATCACCTTTATTTTCTTTTTTAAGCCAAGATGTAAAAACTTTCTTCACATCCTCTTGACTCATTTTATCATATCCTTTGATATATTTTCCGGTTGAAGGATCAAAACCTATTGAAGCATAAATCTTTGTTAATTCCTGAGTACCATATTGACTTCCTTTCTTTATTCCCTTGTGACATTTCATACAAGTGTTTGTTCCCGGAATCATAGCGTGTCTTGATCTTCGTGCTGCATCGTGACAAAACTCACAATCTATTTGATTATCTCCTGCGTGAACTTTATGAGAATAAGCTATTGGTTGATCAGGTTGGTAATCTTGTTGCCTTCCTAGTGCAATACCCCTGACAGCTGTAAAATATATACCAAATACCACAAATCCGAATGTAGCAAATTTCAAAACCGTTCTATTTGCAAATAATATACCTAAGACAGAAACTTTCTTATCTTCACCAAATTCATCTTTGTATGCTCTCACTCTTGTCTTAGCTACCCTATATGCCATAATCAAAGCGACCAAAAGCAATAAAACAAATAGAATTAAATAAAATGTCAAACTACTGAAAAACCCGGGTACATCAGTTGCTACAGCCTTTGTTTTAGCTAAATCCAAATACTCATTTTCATCAGACTTTGCTTTTGCTACAGGTGCATTAGCTGATTCAGGGTTTTCTGTATATGCTAAAATAGCCTTAATCTCATCATCAGTAATAGTTGGATTAGGAGTCATTGGGATCTTACTATACTTTTCAAAAAGCTTTGTTGCATATTCATGCTTTGCTTCAAGAAGTTTTTGAGGATTTCTTATCCATGCATATAGCTCGGCTTTATTTGTCCATTTACCTGAAACTTTCAGAAGGTTTGGTCCAACCAAATCACCTTTAAATTTTGAATCGTGACAAGCTGCACAACCTTTAGACTTAAATAATTCTTTACCTTTCAACGCAAGAGCATTATCCTTAGCACCTCCGGCAGAGGCTATTTTTTCCCCGGACTGACTTCGTACATACAGCAATATTGACTCTATTTCCTTATCTGTAAGCCCTGGACTTGGTGTCATTGGAATTTTGTTATTCGCCTCAAAAAGTTTAGTCGCATAGGGGTGGTTTGCTGTCAACAAATCTTGAGGGTTCTTTATCCACTTAAACAAATCCTCTTTCTTTTCCCATCTTCCTTCGACACCCGCAAGCCCCGGACCAACAAGTTTATCTTTCATATTCCTGTTGTGACAAGCGGCGCAACCTTTATCTTTAAATAATTGCTTCCCTTCATCAACAGATTGGGCGTTTATATTTAGAACAAAACCAAACACAAACAAGGCTAAAACAAGCCTGCTCTTCAAAATTTTATTATACATCATAGGTAAGATTTATGATTCCCCATTAAAATTAGTCGTTTATAATTGGACGCAAATGTAAGGAATGAAAGCAAATTATTCAAACAAATCACAAATAATATCTTTATTTTTATTTAGTCCATATAACAATTTAGAAG
>JALVAD010000170.1 GCA_027011385.1 Saprospiraceae bacterium
ATTAAAGATCAAGAAAATGATGTTAAAGAAAAAAACATTAAAATTATTCAAAAGATTTTAGAAAAAATGGGAAATCCTTGTAAGGATATTTTGGAATTATTTTATTATAAATCTTGGGATTTAGAGAAAATTTGTGAGAAAATGGACTATAAAAATGCAAATACTGCAAAAAATTTAAAATATAGGTGCTTAAAAAGGTTACAATTACTGTTTTTTGACCATGTATAGGTATAAAGAGTTATCGGGTGTCGGAAAAAATTTTTTCCGATTCAAAAAATGGCAAATAAAATTGATATGATTAATGAAAGAATTGATATAAATTATATAGACCGTTATTTAAAAAATAAGTTAGATAACAAAGAGAAAACTTTGTTTGAAGAAAGGTTGAAAAATGATTCCGAATTTCATGAATTATTTTTATTTTTAAAAACACTAAAGGAAAGTATCAGGGATAATGTATTAAAAGAAAAACACGATGTTTTAAAAGAATACGAATCATATCTCAAAAACAAAAAGCCTGACAAAAACGGTAAATTGAAGATATTGTATTTAGCAGTTTCCATAGCAGCAATATTTCTATTACTTGTATTTTTTGTTCCGGATATGATAAATTTCAAAAACAAAAACCAACCCATTTCACAATACTTTGAAGCCTATCCTGCACATGTTTTAAAAAGAAGCAGCAAACAAGATATATCAAAGTTAAAACAAAAAGCATATGCTTATTACGGAATAGCTGATTTTAAAAAGGCATCTTCGCTCTTAGCTGAACTATGTGATTCAGGTGATAAAGAAAGTTGTTTTTACACAGGTGTAGCATTACTCGGTTCAGGAAATCCTTCTAAAGCTTTGGTGTTTTTTGAAATAGAAAATTTACCATTTGATAAATCGACTATATTTTGGTACAGAGGATTATGCTATTGGGAGCTGGGTAAAAAACAAAAAGCAAAAAGCATTTGGAAGAAAATTGACAAAACCAGTCCTTATTTTAATAAAGTGAATAAAATTAATAAATGATACTATGATTGAAAATAAAAGTAAGTGTAAACCCGGTACACCGGCTATATCCTCTCAAATAGTCAGCTGTATAATCAAGCAAAAAGCACTAAATAATAGTTTCGGTATAGTCACGATTAACGGTGAAGATGTGGCTTATTTCAATTTTAACAATATTTACCCCTACAATGTAGGAGATTCCGTATTTTGCTTTGCTTCAGATAATGCAGGAATAGATATTGTAGTTGCAGGAAATCTTATTCCATATCCTGCCGGAATAAATAAAATAGCATACAATTTGCATACCCCGAAAAAATCGTTGGCAATTTATGGAGGTCCTCTAAAAGGAACTAAAAAAGATTTACCACCGGAAAAAGGTAGTAATTCCAACGGTTTGGTCTATATTTTCAATGACTGTGGAGAAACGGCTGTTATGAATGAAAATCCCAATATGGCAAATACATGGGACAGGGGTGAATTAGCTGTGGTAAGTACATACAAAAACTTTGTATTATATGATTACGTAGGACCAACGGCGGGTTCTTGGCAACCATAATAAAGTTTACTTATAGAGAACAAGACTACCGATATATGATCTTTTCTGATTGTTGTTTCTAATAGTTTCCAAATATGACAACTTAGCTTTTCTCAATGCTTTGGAATATTGTATAGAGTTTTCATTTCTAATAGTTTTATAAAAAGAATCAATTATGCTTTTTGATGCTTCATCATCCAAATCCCACAAAGAAGATATGACTTTTTGAGCTCCACCGGCATAAAATGATTTTGCTATACTGTACATAGATTCTTGATTATAGGCTTTTCCTCTTGCAGATTGGCAACTGCTTAGTACCATTAGATCCGGATTAATATCGTGATTCATCAATTCGTAAGGATATAAAGGAGATATTTTCTTACCATCTCTAAAGTAGATGCAACTTCTGAATCTGGAGTTTTCATCCGCTTTACCGTGTAGTGCCAAATGAATTATCGAATAGTCTTTTGCATAGTCAAAAAAATTCTTCTTTGTTGACTCCATACCTGAAAAAACCATGCATTTATCTTTAAACATTTTTTTTATACCCTGTACTTCCCTAAAACCACCTGGTAATTCAGTAAGACTGTCAATATTCCAATCTGAAATAGTTCTGCTGTCGGAGTATGAGAAAGCTAAAACCGTATTGGTCTTTTCTTTTACACCGGAATTTAAAAGAAGATTTTTAATAGAAAACGAATATGAAATATCAAAATCTTCAATAAGCATTTTATTGCTTCTCATATCGGTTACCAATAATTCAAATGGTATATTATATAAATTTCTATCCGGAATTATAAGTAAGGAATTTGTTTTTTGTTTTTTGAAATCATCATTAATAAAAAACAACAATTTGTCATACAAATATGCAAGTTTTAGGTTTAAAATAGAATCCTTGGAACTAAATCCCGAAAGCATCTGATATGTAGAATCGGTTTGTTTCAATACATTTGATACATTATCAATGGAATAGATTTTTGACAAATTACCATCAGAGACAAATACATATCCTTTATCGGTATCAAAATCACCAAAAGGGAAAAAATAATCAACTAAAATTTGATTGTTTAAACGGCAATATTCTTCGATTTCTCCCAATGTATTTGTATTGGATAATCCTGTTTGTAAGGGAAGTTTATAATTTTCCAATCGCTTTAATTCTCTATTCAATAATGCGTTGATAGAGTCTGATTTAGTCTTTTTTTCGTTAAGTTTAAATCTTATTTTCTCTATTTTTTGTTTCAATTCTTTTAATTCGCTATTAAAACTATTACAAGCCATCCTTTCTTTCAAAAGAGCCACCCCTTTGTATTTACTAAGGATATCTATCGCCATAGTGAAATACTTTTTATCCCTTGTTTTATTGAACAAAGAATAGCAAAAATCAAAATAATGATAATAATATGAATCAAGGCTTTGTTGATTAATCAAAGTTACATCTTGATCGATGGAATTGTAAAAATCGGAAATTAAGCTATCTACCAAAACGTATTTTTCGAGTGCTTGTTTATGAGAAACCAAAACATTTTCCGCTTTTGCCTTATCTGAATAAATAAAAGCAATATTGGAAATATACTTTATTGATGCCGGATCGCTGTAAAATGCATTCAAATCGTTATTATTATCTTTTAAAAAGGCATTGATACAATAATTGCCGAAGTGGATAGCTTTATCAAATTTTTCATCAATTCTTAATGTAATGCTATAAAGATAACAAGTTTCAGCAAGATAATAATAATTAGGATTTTTAGTAGAATTATAT
>JALVAD010000171.1 GCA_027011385.1 Saprospiraceae bacterium
GATAAAAAATATATGATTTTATATAGGTATAAAGACACATTAATAACAAGTAAAATCTCCAAACAGTTTGAGCAGGATAGTTTTTTAGTGCATTCCAAATTAATATATGAGTATGATAATCTCGATAGCTTGATACATAAACAACTACAATATTGGGATACGGGAAATAATAAGTGGTTAGATGAATATGAATATATTAAAGAATTTAATGATGCCGGGCTTCAAACCCTATATATTTATTTGAAAAAAGGGAAAAAAGCAAGAAAATGGATAAAAGAATTTGATCAAAATCAAAGGTTAATAAAGTTTACTTCATTTGATGGAAATAACAATGATGAATGGGTAAATGCCTGGCAATTTGAGATGCTTTATAATGAAGAAAATACGAAAACAACTAGGTTGTCAAGATGTTGGGATAATATTGAAGGAAAATGGGTTGAAAGTTCAAAAATAACAAGATATTACGATAATAATAGCAATCTGATACGATATGTCTTGGAAAGAAACGAATCAGATCAATGGCAAAAAAAACAGGAAATAGTTTATTTTTGGTCAAAATTTAATACTAATAGTTTAGTAAATAATAATAATATAGTTTTATTCCCTAACCCTGCAACTGATTACATTTCATTTTTAAATCAGGATGCGGAAGAAAAGTTCAAAGTTTCCATTTATTCCATACAGGGAGAATTATTAAAATCAGTTGTAACAGGTTCTGAAGAAAGAATCGAAATTTCAAAGCTGGAAACTGGAGTGTATTTATTGATAATAGAAAACAAAAATAAAATATTCAAACTGATTATCCATTAATTGAGTAGATATTTTTATTACTACCAACCTTTTTCTGAAAATATGCGTCTATCAATATATACAGATTATTTTATTAGAAACTATCTGTTTACGGGCAGTCATTATATAATTCTTATACAAAAATCCATATTATGCGCTTTAATTATCTCTTATTAGTTATTTTTTTTCTTGCTGTGATTTCTTGTAACAAGGATACTAACGATGAAATATTGTATTTAAATTCGTTTGAAACTTCATCCGATACTGCCGGATGGAAAGGATATTGCCCTGCTGTTTTTGTAGATGACAC
This sequence comes from Saprospiraceae bacterium, assembly GCA_027011385.1. Taxonomy (GTDB): domain Bacteria; phylum Bacteroidota; class Bacteroidia; order Chitinophagales; family Saprospiraceae; genus JADJGA01. The sequence goes on from JALVAD010000171.1 coordinate 1,100, forward strand.
TCCTGAAAACGGTGGTGAAAAATCAGTAAAACTAGCATGCGGGTGCATTGGTCCACATGTATATTTTGATATTCCTTCTTGTGATAAAGATTGCTACCTTATAGTTAATTGTCAAGGCAAGGGAGCAGGAGTAGGTGGTAGTGTGTCGCTTAAAAATGAAACCGGTAACATAAGTCTTGGAATTGATGGGGAAATCCATGATTGGCAGTTTTTTCAAGCAACCGACACTCTGTTTTGTCCTGCCGGAGAAAAATTGACTATGTATTTGTCAGCAGGCGGGATTGCAAGTGGAACAATTTATCTGGATATGCTGAAAGTAGAAAAAGTTGGAGAATAATTCCATCTAACTAGATTGTTAAGCTGTTGATAATTCGGATGTAAGAACCCATCCCCCCGATGAAATACTTCGTTGATTTCACGGGGTAAACCGACCCTTCCCTTAGCAAGGGAAGGGAGTTGCGACTGCTCTTAATCTACTGTTTTTATTAAGCATTTGCTTCTGCAATGTGAAGTTAGCTATTTGATTTTACTTAAACAAAGTCTCGAAATCAGGGTTGATTTTTATCCATTAATTATAATAAATGAATTTAAAATCTATTTATATTTGAAGGATATTGAAATTATAGGAAAAATGCCGGAAGGGAAAAATGGGAGAAATTACCATTACTATCATGAGCACAACTTGTACATAGTACCCCTTCCGGACTTTTATGTCTTTGCTTAGTGACTGAAAGAAAATGATTCTATATTGTCAAAACTAAATAGTTAGGGCAATTTTGATGTCTTTTCTTTTTAGACACTATACAGAAAGGGAGCGTGTACACGTTTTAGCTGCATACATGTTTTAGATATCTTTTATACTTAAAACGCTGCCTATGATTTGAAATTGATGAAAAAAATGTAAAAAGAGTCATGTCATGACTCTATCGATTCTTAAGTTCTCCCAATTTATTTGCACCTTTGATATTGAGAGTCTTGCCTAAATCCGATATCTTGTCAAGGTTTATGTTTCCACCAAAACTAATCAAAACGGTCTCATCGGATTCACCAACCAAAAGCACTAATTCTTTTGCTATTTTACCGTCAGATTCTTTTACAAAAAACAAAACATTTGCTCCTTTGTCTTTTACTCTCATCAATTCTTCGTAATCATTACTATAGAGTTTCTTTTTGGCCTCTTTAAAGAAATCTTTAGGATTTTTTTCGGTTGTCAAAATATTCATTCCCTTGAGCGATGAAAGCACATCGTCAACTTTTTCTTCACTGTTTGATTTTGCAATTGTACTAAACATTTTGCTGCTGATATACACAGAAGTGAAATCATCATTATCGGTGTATTTTTCAAAGAGATTATCGATAGCATTATTTTGTGCAAATATATTTACATTGATAAGCAGTAGCGTAATAGAAAATAAAATTATTTTTTTCATGTGTTTGTATTTTAATTTGATTTGATTAACGAATTTATAATATTTATTTTTTCAAAACTTTCTATACTTTTTGTCATTGACTCTTCTCCTTTTACATAGTTGCTTGCAAGTATTGCTAAAGCATCTTCTGCAATTTTTCTGGCTTTTTCAGGATCTTTTATCTCATTTTTAGCGTATGAAGTATTGTTTTTAGTCAAATAGCTATTACCTACATAAGTCCCAACACTTAACACCAGTAATATTGAAGCAGCAACAGCAATTTTTCTAATAAAAGCCATCTTGATTACTTTTGACTCTTTTACAACCGGTTTAGACTTTAATAAATCTCCATTGTATTTGATGTTTTTTTCTTTTTCAAAAAAAGCGAATAAAGCCCCCAAATTATCGATGTCTTTGCCAGCACTTTCTTCTTTGAAATGCTTTTTTATGATTTTTTCTTCTTCCAATGAAGTTTCGCCATTCCAATATTTTTCCAATAATTTATTTAAATCATTCATTTATGCTCTATTTAATATAAAGTTTTAAGATTAGCGTTCAGAATCATTTTTTGCAGCATTTTTCTTGCTCTGAAAATATATATCTTTACTTTGTCCAATTCTACATTCATTATTTTTGCTATTTCTTTATAACTCATTTCCTCTATTTCTCTCAGTTGAATTACTGTTTTATAGTTTTCCGGAAGCGAATTGATTATTTCTCTCAATTTCCCCATCGTATCACTACTCTCTAATTGTTTTTCCGGAGATTTCGAATCTGAGCTCACATTAAAAACAGTTTCGATATTTTCGTGTCGTCTGACCTTGTTATGTCTTAATTTGTCTATAGCCATATTTCTTGTTACCGACATACACCATGCTTCTTTGTTATCCAACTTATGAAAATCCTCTCCTTTTTTCCAGATTTTTATAGCTAGTTCTTGCATGATATCCTCTGCATCATACTCATTGCCCGTAAGTCGCAGAGCAAAACGATAAAACTTATCTTTATATGCCAGTAAAAAATCTTCCATACTCTTCTCGGTTTTTTGACGAACTTATCAACTATTTTGTTACAATTTTAACATTTATTTGAGATATTTTAATATTTAATGGTACATTTTTAATTTTTCTTCGTTGTAATGACAACAGTTCATTTCAAGAAATGAAATTTAAGTTAGTAATAATAGTTGTTTTTTTGTTAGTAAGGCTGTTGAAGTGAAAATTGTTTAGAGTTCAATAATTTCTGCAACAGCTTTTTTTATTTTCCTATCACTTTATGCTTAAGAAATATTTCCAGTTTAAAATTAATATGTAGCTTTGCCGTTTTAATGAAATATTAAAGGATTTAATTAAAGATAGTATGTCAAAAGAAGTAAGAATAGGAATTTTGTCTCTTGTAGTATTAGTGGTATTAGTATGGGGATTTCAATTTCTGAAAGGTAAAAACCTATTTGCTGATATCCAACAATTTCATGTGAAGTATGACAATGTGGAACAATTAGAAGTTGCCTCTCAGGTTTTGGTGAATGGATATAAAGTTGGAGCTGTGACAAAAATAAAAATGGATCCTGACGATTTTTCTAAAGTATTGGTTGATATAGATGTAAAAGGAAGTATAAAAGTCCCAAAAAATACACAAGCAACCATTATAAGCCTAGGGTTGGTCGGAGGCAAAGCGATAGTATTGGATATTGATAGAGATTGCAGCGGAGCAGATTGTGCGCAATCCGGAGATTATTTACCCGGAGGGATGAGGGGAATGCTTAGTTCGATGGTTCCTGAAAATGAATTGGACAGATATATGAGTAAACTTAAATCAGGATTTAAAGGCACATTGGATTCTACTGGAGGAAATGATATGGTCAATCAAAGTAAAGTAATAGTCAAAAACTTAGCTGCCATAACCGATAGATTGGATAAAATGCTTAGCAAAACAGAGAAAAATATTGAAGCCTCTGTAGCTAATGTAGCTGCACTTACAAAATCACTTAAAGCTAGCGATGTGAAGATAGCAAGTATCCTTGATAATCTGGATCAATTAACCCTAAGTCTAAAAAATGCACATGTAGATTCATTGGTTATCAAAGGAGATAATGCTGTCGCCCAGTTAACAAAGTCAATGAAAGAAATAAAGAATATCCTCTCAAAAGCAGACTCTTCCATTAAAAGTTTTGATGGAATTATGAATAAGGTCAATAAAGGGGATGGCACTTTGGGTAAACTACTTAAAGACGAAAAACTTTACGATGATTTAAATCTCACTGTAAAACACACAAACTTACTATTGCAAGATATGAGATTGTATCCGGGAAGATATTTTAATCTTTCTGTCTTCAAAAAAGGCTCAAAGGAATACAAGAAAGTCGATAATGATCCGGGGTTGGAGTGAAAAGTATTAGTGATGGGTGATTTATTGTTTCGAGTTTCGAGTTTGTCGGTTTCGGGTTTTAAGGTTTAAGTTACTTGTTTGTAAGTTTCGTGTTTTTTTGTTCCGTGTTCGGTGTTCCGTGCTTGTTGGATTTTCAGTAAATTAAGGTAAAGTTTAGGACTCGAAAGCGCGACTGCAAGGAGTGATTTTGAAGCCGGTTTGTATTTGGAAATTTAGGTTAGAAGCTGGTATGGGTGTTGGGTTTTTTATTGGGACTATATGTTTTTTAGTTCCGAGTTTCTAGTTGCATGTTTATAGGGTTTTAGTAAAAAGGGGAAACTTAGGACTCGAAAGCGCGACTGCAAGGAGTGAATTTGAAGCCGGTTTATATTTGGAAATTTAGGTTTGAAGCTGTTATGGGTGTTGGGTTTTTTATTGGGACTATATGTTTTTTAGTTCCGAGTTTCGAGTTGCATGTTTATAGGGTTTTAGTAAAATGGTAAAGCTTAGGACTCGAAAGCGCGACTGCAAGGAGTGATTTTGAAGCCGGTTTGTATTTGGAGATTTAGGTTTGAAGCTGGTATGGGTGTTGGGTTGTTTATTGGGACTATATGTTTTTTAGTTCCGGGTTTCGAGTTGCATGTTTATAGGGTTTTAGTAAAATGGGGAAACTCAGGACTCGAAAGCACGACTGCAAGGAGTGATTTTGAAGCCGGCTTGTAATTGAAAGGTTCAAGGTTCAAAGTTCAAGGTTCAAAGTTCCATGTTCAAAGTTCAAAGTTCCATGTTCAAGGTTCAAGGTTTCAGGCTGAAGCGTAGCGGAAGTTGGAGCATTGCGGAAGTCCTGAATAGCGCAGCGTACTGAAGGAAGCCGAGTAGCGAAGCGTACTGCGGGATTCCAAGTTCTCCAAGGCAAAGGTGTCCCAGCTCTTGCTGGCTTAACCAACACCATGGAAATCCCAGTTGTATAGTGATACACCTACTATCAAACAATAAAAGAAAAAATAAATATTTTTACCCAACTATGCAGCGTTCAACATATTACATGCATCTTCTATAAGTAAAATATAATTATATGCTGATATATAATTTAGTCAGTAGCAAATAACATGAATTTTAATATGTTAAAAATTAGAAAATTATACATTGATTTATTTGTTTTTTGAAATAATTTATCGTATATTTGTCTTGTAATTAAGAGGTTATTATAATGGTAGCAACAAGCAACAAGCAACAAGCAACAAGCAACAAGCATAGCTATGTTAAATATTTTATAGATGCATTGTCTATATTATTGCTACGAGTAAGTTATACTTTTCCCAAACCGGTATATATTTCCCAAGAACTTAACAACGTCCCAAAACCAGTAAAGGCGAATCTGTGCATACCGAAGATTAGACGTATGCAGATTGATCCGCCGTTTTGAATACATTTGACTTATCAAGTAATGAGGTAGGGTAAAATAGATAATGAAGGCTTGATAAGTCTGATTGGATTTTTTCATGATATATCAGATTGTTTGTAGTGTTTGATGATTATGAGATGTCTGGTATATTGTGCTAGTCCTATAGCAAAAAGAAACAGATTTTCTAAAATGAAAATTGATGTAAAAAGAAAAAAAACGCCGAAAATAAACGTAAAAATCCCTGCGATGCTATTTAGTAAGCAGGGTGACAATAAAAAAAGAGAGCCTATTTACCTATTTGTAGGTTTTTGCCGAACCTAAACGTTTTAGTATAAACTCTCAATCTCATAACTAGAGAGTACAAAGGTAATGGTTTTTCATATTTTTTTTTATTGTTTTAAAAATTTTAAAAATTAATTTTTAACTTTATAAAATAATAATTTTATGAAATCGAAATATATAAAGTCGAAAGACAAAGGAAAAAAAAGTCGCTTATGGAGCGTAGTAAATGATGATTTTATTGTTGGACATTTGAATATACTTATTATAATCTTTATATTATTTATTGGAATTTTCGTTCATGGGCAAAGTTCAGAAATAAATATTTTTAAAAATAAACTTCCTGAAGCATTAGGAAATAATACTGAAAAAATACTTCAAAATGGGACTATTTTATTCAAAAAGGATAATTCATTATCCATTTATAGTGTTATTGAGGCTTTGAAACTTGAATCGGAAATATCATTTAAGATGGTACGAGAAAGAAAGAGTAGATTTAATGAGAATATGGTCTTTCAAAAATATCAGCAATACTATAAAAATGTAAAAATAGAAAAGGGTGGATATTCATTTAGTTATAATAAAAAAAATGATAGATCAGAACCTATTCCCATAAAGTTTACACCTTTTATTTATTCAAAAATTGCCGTAGATGTTAATCCTCTAGTTAATGAAGAAGAAATAATTGAAAATTTACAATGTATTCGCATTGATTCTAAAGAATTGATAATTACGGATAGATTTGATGGTAGTTATAAATTAGTTTGGAAAATATTATATTTTGATTCGAGTCTTAAATATGCTTGGGTTGATGCGAAAAAAGGAGATGTTTTATTAACTATTGGAGCTTGGACATATAAGAATGCCCCAACTGAAGATTATAATGAATTGGATATGGATGATTCTAATATTGGAGGAGAAACTATTCTTCGAGAAAAAAATGGATCAATATTCACGTATGATTTTAACAAAAAAAATCTCTATGATATTAAAACGTCTGATTTTCATAACGATTTAATTCCAACTTCAATTATTGGAAATGATTGGACTAGTAATGATGCTGATCCGAATGTATTTCAAGCTCATTGGATAACGGATAAAACAGTTGAGTTGTATCATACACTACTAGATATTGATTACGAATTAATTCATGTAGGTGCTAATTGTGATAATTTTGATAATAATGGTGTCCAATTGCCAAATGCTGGAGCTTTTTCAACATCAACTTTACAGGAAGGGTGGATTGTTATTGGTCATAGTAATAACTCAACATTAGCTGAATTTGATATAATTGGTCATGAATTGGGACATATATTTCTATATGGTTTTTTAAATTATTCCTTTACAGGATCAGCTTCTTTACATGAGGGAATTGCTGATATGTTTGGTGTTTATATTGAGTCTGAAGCACAAGCTCTTGACTGGGAAATGGGAGACAATGTTCCGTTAATTGTTAGAGATTTGCAGAATCCAGAATTTGATTGCTTTACTGATGTACAAAACTTTGGACAGCAAGAGGCTCATAGGAGATGCACGCCTTTGGGGTATTGGTTTTATCAACTTATAGTTGGGAATAGTGCTCAAAATATATTTCCAATGGATATGAATTTTGTTTTGGATGTTATAATAGAATCATTAGAATCTATGAATGAAAATTCAGATTATCCGGATTTAAGAGTAGCTACTTTGAATGTAGTTGAAGAACAATTTGGATTATGTAGCGAAGAGTATATGTCATTTCTAAATGCATGGGACTTCATTTGTGTGCCAGGAACAGAATTCATACCTGTTGTTTTTACTAGCAGTATAGTTAATCCAAGTTGTCAATTAGACAATGGTACAATAACAGTTAATGTTGAATGTGGCCAAGCTCCATTCTCTTATCTATGGTCAACCGGAGAAACAACTCAAACAATAGAAAATCTTGCACCCGGAACATATACTGTTACGGTAACAGACGCTGCTGGAACTACTGCAGAAGAAGCAGTTGTAGTAGAACCTGAAGTAATCATCCCTGCCTCCGATCCAAGTTGGGCACATGCAATCTCTAATAATAACCTTGATAATAGTAAGTTGGAAAACAGGAATATTTATATAGAACATAATTTGATTATTGATACAGACTATACTTTTGAAAATGTTACTTTTAGTTTTGCAGATTATGGTGGATTAACAATTATGGAAGGAATAAATGTTGAGATAAAAGATTTAGATGGAAACAAATCTATTTTGAAGGCTTGTGATGCAGACTGGAGAGGGGTTAGGGTTGAGGATAACGCTATCTTAACAATGGAAAATTCTGAAATTCTTAATGCTTATATTGGAATTACAACTACTCGTAGTGACATAAATTTAAGCCATGTTGATATAATTGGAAACCAAGGTTATGCAGGCATAAGAACAATTGGAAGTATGGAAGGCGGCACTTACGAAACTAATATTTATAATTATAGAACTGGAATTTATAGTTTATCAAATTCTAAATACCCCTATTTTGTTAAAGGGGAAATTACAAATTGTACATATGGAGTTTCTCTAATTCATTCTCCTGGTGCTATTTTTAATTATGAAATTGAAGCCTATGAAAATCCAATTGTTTTGTTAACTAGCCCGGGAAGCATTGTAGGAATAATTAAGTTCCAAGCTGGTATTATTGGTATCAATGCTTATAACTCAAGTAATTTACAAATATACAAGAATGATAGTGAAAATAGTAATCTTGAAACATTTGCTTATCTTAAAAATTGTCCAAATTCAGAAATAAGTGGCAACTGGAACATTACAGCAAGACAATACGGTATAAAAGCACTGAACTCAAATTTATTAAAGATAGCAGATAACAATATCAACGTTGATGGTATACCATATATTGATGGAGGGGCCGTTAAATTAACCGATTGCTCAAGCTGTACGATACAAGGTAATACTATCGATGCAAATCAATGTAGCTTTGGAATAGAATATATTAATGGAAGTGGCTCTGATATTTCAGATAATAATATTTCAGTATTCTCTTCAATATCAATCCGGACTGCCGGCATTAGAATTTTAGGTAGTTATTTGAATTTGATTAATAATAATATTGTGAACGGTGTGGCCCATACTGCCGGTATATTGGGTCAAAATTCACCGGGCAATACCTATGACTGCGATTCGGTTACTACTACTGGGACAGGATTAGGAGTATATACCAATTCATTATACCAACTGATACGGGGAAATGCTCTTGATATTTCTGATACCTGTCTTACTATTAGATCGGTGATAGGAAAGCAATATTATCATGGCAATAAATTTTATAGCGGTGAGGCGGTGGCAGTAGGATTAAATTTTAATGAAATTGAAAAATCATTATTTTACGTTAACCCCACTATACCAAATCATAGACCTCCGGAGGTTGACCCTGATTATTGGTTTGTAAATGATCCAAATGAATCTAATTATTTTAAATGTGGAAACGGTCATGGCGGTAAAGGGAAAGGAAATACGGGATTTGACGATCCTATAGCATTGGGATTGTATTTTGATAATCTCAAACAAATTGAAAGTAATGATCCTGAATTGTTTTTTGTGAGGATGATACATCTACTGTTATATGATTATGCCAGAGATGATTATACTTTGCCGGCAGATATCACCCAAGATCCTATATGGGATAGTCATCCTGATATAAGCCAAATTGCTGATTTGATAAATCAAATGAACGGTATAGCCGGTTTGTCCGAAAACAGTTTGCTTACGGAAGACGATTTGATACAGCTAAGTGATCTGCAAGATGCTTATATCAATGCACAGGATTCCATAGATAGAGAAAATGCTTACAACGACCTTAAAGCGTTGATGGAAACATTGCAACCTGCTTTTGAATATGAATATATGCAGGATAGTATCGCTTATGCACAATTGCAAAATCAATTTGACCTGATGAGTGGTACGGATATTTCCGGCAAATGGGCTGATATTTATGACGATTATATAGATTTTGTGCAAAAAGGTGAAGTAGTCGAAGAAAATAAAGCGCCGTTGGAAGAATATAGCCGGTTATGTTCGGATATATACGGTGATGCCGTACATCTTGCAAGGGCTTTGGTCAATACTTATGATAATACTTATTTTGATGTAAATGACGGATGTCTTGATGCACCTTTAGAGCCTCGATTATCCAAAGAAAATACCTTGAAGGCATTGGTTCAACCAAATCCCGCTAAAAACAATATCACAATACAATTTGATAATGAAGTTACGGGATATTTGACTATCTATGATATATCGGGCAAGCAGGTGATGAATAGAGATATTGATAAAGCGACAAAGGTAAAATTGGACTTAAATCTTGAAGAAGGGGTATACTTTATAAATATTCAATCTGATACGGGAGAAAAATACATTGATAAAATAGTTGTTATTAAATAAATAATGTTTTAAAGGCCCGGTTTAAATAAACCGGGCCTTTATCAAAAAAAATAGATATGAAACGTATAGCGGAAATTTTATTGTTAATATTGTTAAATTTTTCTTCAAAAGGACAAGAAAATAAACAAGATTATGTATGGTTATTTGGATTAGATCATACTCCTTCTCCGATAGATAAGGGG
>JALVAD010000172.1 GCA_027011385.1 Saprospiraceae bacterium
GTATTTGATATAAATAGTGTCATTCAGGTGTTTTTGAAATGAATTTTGTTTTAATACTACTTTTGTATTATTGACAAAATATTCATCTTTATTGAAAAATAGGCTATCTTTGGTGAAAATATCAATAGATGATGGGATAATCGTAAGGCTGTCTTTGATGATGACTGCTGATTTAACAATTATTCTTTTGGGTTTAATATTTATTTTTTGCTGTGCAAAAGAAGCATTTTGTACGATGAAAACATTGAATAATAAAAAAACAATATGTAGGTAGTTTATTTTCAAATTATAGAAATAATTTTTTAAAAATAAAGTTTATTATAGAAGTTGTTTAATAATAAAGCCAAAACCCAACTAAATATTACAAACTATGGATCAAAAAACGACATTAGTAGATATAATTAAATTGATTTATAAACGCAGAAAAAAAATATTAATTGCTACATTTTTCGTTTCTATTATAACTGCGATTGTGATGCTGATGATGCCCAACTATTATAAGGCTATAACCACATTCTATGCAGCGAGTACCGATTTGATAAAACCCGATCCTATTGGAGGCTCAACAATTCAAAAGAAGTATTATGGAAACAAGGATGATATAGATCGTGTTTTGACAGTTGCTAATTCAGGTGTAATTAAGAAAAAACTTGTGGACAAATTTAATCTGTATACACATTATGATATTGATAGTACAGAGGAATTAAGCGAGTTTAAAATAAATAAAAAACTTTCAAAGTTATTTGTTGTAAAAAAGAATGAGAGAGATGCCATTGAGCTGTCAATTGAAGACACAGACAAAATGTTGGTTGCAAATATAGCGAATTCGGCTAGAGATATGATAAAGGATGAGTTAAGTGGGATAGTGAAAGCAATTCAAAAGTCACAAATGGATTCTTATAGTAAAAAAGTTGAGTCAAAAAATAAGCGATTAAAAATTTTAATAGATAGTATAAGAAATGTAAAGAACAAATATTCTATTTTTGATATAGAAACACAAGGGGAAAGTTTAGCTCAGGAAATAACACAAACAAAGGGGAATCTCGCATTTATGCAATCAAAACTCAGGTTGATAAAAAATATACGTGGTATTAAAAGGGATTCTGTCAATTTATTAAGAGCTAATATTGCAGGTAATATTTCAAAGCTTCACGATTTAGACTCTTTGGCTTTGGTCTTTAATTCCGCTTCGATGAATGTCGGTATGTTGGTGAATCAAAAAAATCAATTGGCTAAACAATTGGCAATAGATAATGTTAAACTAAATCAACTTAAGTCAATGTTAGATGCTGATCCTAAAGTATTGCATATTGTAGAGCAAGCAAAAGTGCCGTTAAGAAAGTTTAGACCCAAACGGTCACTTTATGTGTTAGGAGCGTTTATTTTGACTTTGCTATTTAGTATTTTACTTGTAGTTGTGATAGAGGAAAATAAGAAAATCGACTGGAACTAGTACAAAACATATGGATTTTTTCAAATCAAAATCTAATCTCTTTTTTTCATCGGCGATAGCATTCCTTTTAGTAATTGTATTGTATGGTATCCTTACAGAAACGGTTTTTATTTGGGTCATACCTTTGCTTTTAGTGTCATTGTTTTTTATTATTAGAGATATACGTTGGTTGTATTATGTATTTTTTTTAGTATTACCATTTACTATTGAATATTATTTACCCAATGGGACTGGAATTGACTTGCCGGGCGAATTGATTTTATTGCTATTGACAGGTCTTACAATATTGTTTGTAGCGTCAAAATTTGCGTCTATTGATTTGTCGATATTGAATAATACAATCACGAAGATTATATACATTCATTTGACTTGGATCTTATTTACTGCATTATTCTCTAATTTTCCAAATGTTTCTATCAAGGTTTTTGCAGCAAAGTTTTGGTATATTATCCCAATCTATTTTCTGACGATTTTAGTGTTGACAAAGGAGAATTTGAAGATTGTGTTGAGGAATTTGTTGATCGTAACCGGGCTAATGGTGATATATGCTATAATTAGGCATTCCACTACTTCATTTGACTTTTCGACTATAAATAATGCACTCCAACCTTTTTTCAGAAATCATGTCAATTATGCCTCATTGCTAACGATTACTTTTCCTTATATGCTTTTGATGGCTTATTGGTACAAAAAAGGAGTTGTAAAGTATCTTGTATATTTTGGGATAATACTGTTTTTAGCGGGAATATTTTTATCTTTCACAAGAGCTGCTTATGTGGCTGTTTTTGCTATGATTGGATTTTATTTTATCATCAAGTTAAGAGTTTTGAAGCCGGTTTTGCTTCTGGGAGTAGTGGGCTTAGCTTTAGTCTTTTATTTTTTATTGAAACAGGATAATTATTTGAATTATTCACCTGATTTTGAAAAAACAATTACATATGATGATTTTGATGATATAGTCAATGCAACTTATAAAGGGACGGATTTATCCACTGTGGAAAGGGGATATAGATGGGTTGCAGGCTATCAGATGATAAAGGAAAAACCTTTGATGGGGTATGGTCCGGGTACTTTTTACTTCAATTACAAGCCCTATACTTTAAAGTCGTTTGAAACATATGTAAGTGATAATCCTGAGAAATCCGGTATTCACTCGTATTATCTGATGACTTTTGTTGAACAGGGGTTAATAGGATTGTTGATATTTATTTCTTTAGTTTTTTACTCATTGATATTTGGAGAAAAACTTTATCACAGATTGGAAGATGATGAATTGAAGCATATATTGATGGCGGTAATGCTATCTTTCCTCGGGATTTATTTGATTTTATTGATTAATGATATGATTGAATCGATAAAAGTAGGTACAATATTTTATTTCAATCTTGCTCTTTTAGTGTTAATAGATAAATGGTCTAAGTAGTGTCTACAATAAAAAAAGAGCCTTGCCGTGAAGCAAAGCCCAAAACTAACTAAAACTTAACAAAATTCATTTATCCACCACATTTTCCTGTACCACACTTACTTTCTTTTTTTGCTTTACCATCACCGCATTTTCCGGCACCACATTTTCCTTCGCCGCATTTTCCATCACCGCATTTGTGTGCGTCTTTTGCTTCAGAAGCACTGATAAAGCCATCATTGTTTTTATCTAATTTTTTAAACATTTTGGCATGACCTTTCATAAACTCATCTTTGGACAAGAAGCTATTTCCATCTGTATTAAAGTCATCGAACTTAGGACATTCATCAGCAGTTACTTTACCATCGTTGTTTTTATCTTTTTTAGGAAAAGCACTTAGAGCAGCATCTTTGAATTCACTCATTGAAACTT
>JALVAD010000173.1 GCA_027011385.1 Saprospiraceae bacterium
GTTGTATATTGTTGATATTAATAGTCAACTTTGTAAATTATACAGAACTAATAAACATTTAATCAAAGAATAAACCATAGAAAAATGAAAACAAATATTTTACTTATATTAGCAATCATAGGAATGGCTTGCACTTCTCCTAAAGCAAAAGAAACCGAAAAAAATACAGAGACAAAACAGGAAACAAGCATTACTTCTAACTCAAAAGGTGACAATTCATCTTCAAAAAGCACTTCACAAGATGATGGTTTTAAGGTGGTAAAAGGCGATGTAAAAATGGAATTTGATATTAAAAACCTTAATGCAGATGGGAACCCAATAAAATTAATCGGAATGTATGTTGACAAAAAGTATATTGCTGATTCAGCTAAGATACATGATAACGGCAAATTTGAATTTACCAATGATAAATTATTTCTAAAGGGATTTTATTATGTTGTTTTACCCGGCAATAAGGTAATAAAATTGCTTCTTGATAATGACCAAACTTTTAAATATACTGCAGATGCATCAGATATTGATAAGACAGCAAAGATTGATGGATCTCTAGCAAATAAATTATATTATGAAGATCTAAATTTTAAGAGAGGAATAGATGTTGATTATGGACCAATTGCCAGAAAAATAGGAAATATGTCATTAAAAGACCCTCAATTTAAAGACACTTATAAAAAATTCTTACAACTATCTAAAAAATATTCCGATAGAAATGATTATTATCTTAAAAAATATCCCGATAATTTTTTCACAAAATTCAAAATAGGTGGGAAAAACCCTGTACTGACTTATCCTGCTAACGCAAATGGAGAATTGGATGTATCAAAACAGGTTGAGGAATATAGAAAACACTTTTGGGATGGATTTGACTTCAATGAAGAAGGCTTAATCAATACTCCTGCTTTTACAAATAAACTAAAAAGATATTTCACAGAGCTAATTGGTCAAAACCAAGATCAAATCATTAAATATGCGGATGTTTTGATGGACAAATGCAAAAACAATGATGAATACTACAAAGTAATATCCAATTGGATAACATTGAAGTATGAACCCGGTAAAACGAAATTAATGGATGGGGAAGCTGTTTATTCTCATATGATTTTGAAATACTTTACACCTGAAAGAGCCACTTGGATGGATGGGGAATCTATAAAGATATTGAGAAAAAGAGCAGGTGAAATGGTTCAAAGTTTGCTCAATAAACCGGCAGGAAATGTTACAGCCAGGGGATTTGACGGTCAAGTTCACACTATTCTGGACAGTAAAAAACCGGTAATAATAGTTTTTATCTATAATCCTAATTGTGAGCATTGTGAAAAACAAACTCCTGAGCTTATCCAATTTTACAGAAAATGGAAAAATAAAGGAGTTGAGGTTTTTTCAATAGCTGCTAATACAACTGAACCCGAATGGAAAGGATTTCACAATAGATTCAATTTACCTTGGGTTGATCTTTTTGATGCTACTAATGCTAGTTGGTATCCAAAATATTTTGTTGACGTAACACCTGAGCTATATGTAATAGATAAAGACAGAAAAATATTTGCAAAAAATCTAAATGTTGGACAACTTGAGACAATAATGGCAAGAATAAATAAGTAAAACCAATCATTTTCAGCAAAGTTTTTGTGTTTTTTAAGGGATTCTATTTTTCAAACTGTCTAATAACCGTCTATATAAAATAATTATCAATTTTTGTTGTTATTAATGTATTGCGATTTTTTATTATCTATGAAAAAAATAAAAATGATAAGAATTAAATCTTTTCTACCTATATTGATTATAGTTTTAATTTCAAATTCAAGTTCTTTTGCACAAGGAAGAAAATTTGTAAATGAATTTTTAAACATAGGCGTTGGTGCAAAGTCTCTCGCTATGTTTGGAGCTGTATCGGCTACGGCAAATGATATCTCTGCAGGATATTGGAATCCTGCCGGTCTTTTGCACATAGAAGCCCCATTTCAAGTAAGTGCTACTCACTCTGAATGGTTTGCAGGCATTGCACAATACGATTATTTGGCATTTGGTAAAAAATTGGGAAAAGAAAGGAATTCTTTTGGTAGTATTTCTCTCATTAGAATGGGAGTTGATAATATCCCCAATACATTTAATCTTGTAGGTCCTGACGGAAGAATAGATTATGCAGCAGTAACACAGTTTTCAGCTGCGGACTATGCTTTGATTATCTCCTATGCAAGAAAGGCTTTTGGTAATCTAAGCGTTGGTGGAAATACCAAAATAATTTACAGACAGATTGGAACATTTGGTACTGCTTGGGGATTTGGTTTTGATTTTGGCACACAGTTGAAGTTTGGCAACCTCTCTGTTGGGATAATGGGAAGAGATATCACATCTACTATAACTACATGGTCTTTTAACTTTACAGACGATGAAAAGAAAGTCTTAAATGCTACAGGAAACGATATACCTAAAAGCAGTGTTGAATATGCTTTACCAAGGATAATAGCAGGATTAGCATATAAAGGTAAGTTCGGCGGAGAACAAAAGAAATTTTCATATATTGCAGAAGTTGATGTCAATCTTTCTACAGATGGAAGAAGACATGGTTTTGTAAAATCCGATTATATTGACATTGCACCTGCAATGGGTTTTGAACTTGGATATTTAGATAAAATTTATTTGAGAGCTGGTGCCGGAAATCTCCAAAGGGTATTGAACGATATTACAGGTACTCAGGGAGCATTTGAGTTTCAACCCAATGTCGGAGTAGGCCTTAAATTAGGTCGTTTGCATTTGGATTATGCATTATCAAATGTGGGAGAAATATCAAGCTCCTTATACTCACACATATTTTCTCTTTCTTTGGATTTGGTAAAAAGAACCACACCAACTGAATAGTTATGTTTTAAGCGAATAAAAACGTAAAATAAATTAACGTTTTTGATTTTTTTCAAACTATAGCAAAAGCCCTTGTAATAAGGCTTAAGGACGAGTTTATATTGGAATAAGCAGCTTCTAAATCTGAATGATTGGATTTCACTTCAGGATTTAAGGTTTTGTAAGCTGCTGATAACAAGGGTTTTAATAAATGTTCAGAATTAAAAAATGAGTAAAAAATCCAAACGAAGCCTTTTTTTGTAAGTGTGTAGTAATGAGAGTTTTGTAGTTTTTTAACTAGACCTCTAACTCTAAACTTACACAATTCATAGGCTATTTTTGTAGTTTTCCATTCAAAATTCAATTCTTTCTTTAAATCCTTACTTCTGAATCCCAAAGAATACTTTACAGATGATAATAAAATTTTCATAAAGTCAATTTGATGTTCT
>JALVAD010000174.1 GCA_027011385.1 Saprospiraceae bacterium
CTATAAATGTATATCAGATATTTTATTTATATATGTATGTTGTTCCCATATGTATTAGTTGGACAAATGCAAAAAGTATTTAGCCCAAACCCATACTATCGTGGAGGATTTGGATATTTTGTTCAAGTAGATGGAGATTATGCTTTATGTACTAAATTAACTTATTATGCAAATGATTCTTCGTTTATATTTAAAAAAATCGGAGATAACTGGGAGAATGTACAAATATTGAAATTAGGTGTAGAAACAAATATTCAGTTAGAAAGGGAAAGATTAATAGCTTTAAATCGTGATGATGCTTTTGATAGTGTTGACACTATAAACATATATATCAGGGAAAAAGGAGTTTATAGAATGGAAGGATATATCGCAATGGAAAGTATAAATCAATTTGTGAGTTCGTTTGTTGTCAAAGGAGACTGGTTGTTTTTAAAATATTTTGAATCTGGAATTGGATATACAGACCGTTTTTATCATTTTGAGTCACAAAATTGGGTTTTAAAGGATGAGTTTAAAAGGAAAGTAGAGAATCCGGCTAGTATGCCCCAGACTATGCCATGGATAAACGATATGAACGAGGAGTTTGCATTAGTTGGTGATTTTTTTAATTGGATCGATGGGGACAGGAAAGCGAATTTGACTATATATAGGTATGATTCAAGTAATAGGCACTGGAGTTATTTTCAGACTCTAAGCGAAAGCGAATTACCTAAAGATATAAATACTTATTCAAATATCTCTCTGTCACCAAATGGCAAATATTTTTCGATAACATCAAGTCGTATTGGGTTTAATGTTTACAAGTTGGATGGGCAGAAATTCGAGAAAATGTATAGCCATAGTGACCCGGAATGGATACAATTTGCAGAAATAAGCAATGACGAATTATTAGTTGGGGAAATGGATCTAAACTTACGTGATAAATTATTGTATTTTAAGCTTAAAAATGGACAATGGAAATTAAATGGAGAAATAAAACCAAATTATCATAATATAGATAATAGTTATTTTGGATTTAAGGTAGATAGGGATGGGGAGCGCGTTATAGTAGGAGCACCAAGTGATGATACCAATGAATTATTTTCCGGTGCTGCCTACATCTTCCAAATCCCCGCCCGCGATACACTAAACATAGAGTTATGCAAAGGCGGTAGCTATACATTCAATGATACTGTGATAACTACTTCCGGTCATTATGTAGATACGCTTATGGCATCGTATGGAGTGGATAGTGTGGTACAGCTATATGTCAATGTACATCCTACTCCACGAGTCGAAATTGATACTTTTATCTGCCTAGGCGATAGCATCAAGATAGGGGAGGAGATATTTACGGAAGAAGGGGAATATGAGGTAGTGCTTAAGAGTCAGTATGGATGCGATAGTATAGTGCAGTTGAGTCTTGGTTTAAGTGAGATAGAGCTTCTTGATAGTACTATAATATCGGATTACGGTTGTGGAAGTGGAGCGATAGACCTAAGCATTGTCGAGAATAATCCACCTTATGCCTTTGACTGGAGTACGGGAGAGCAAGGAGAGGATATATCGGGATTGACCAAGGGGACATACAGCGTGACGATAAGGGATAAGAGTGGTTGTAATCTTCCATTATCCTTTATTGTACCTGATTCAATCCCATATCTGATACCCAACGCATTTTTTCCCTCAGGTACAGAAGAGATAAACAAGAACTTCAAAATATACCAAGCGCAAAATGTACATATAGAGTCCACCCAGATATTTGACAGATGGGGAGAGAAAGTATATGAGTCCGAAGGCGATGAATATTGGGATGGCAGCTACAAAGGGAAGCTACAAGCACCTGGCGTATATCTGTATAAGATAGTGATAGATTCTCCATGTGGCAAGGAGACGGAGACGGGACAGATTTTATTGTTGAGGTGATTTATTGTTTTTGTTTTGTGTTTCGTGTTCCGTGTTTCGAGTTCGGTGTTCTGTGTTCGGTGTTCGGTGTTCAGTGTTTTGTGTTTTGTGTTTTGTGTTCCGTGTTTTGTGTTCCGGTTTTGAGTTAGTTGTAAAATAGGGAAAGCTTAGGACTCGAAAGCACGACTGCAAGGAGTGATTTTGAAGCCGGGTTATACATAAATGTCGAACGCCGAATAACGAACGCTGATTTTAGATTTGGAAAGGATGAGATAATCAAATAAATCATATATCGTTAATCATTAATCGGTGTTCGAAATTCTAACTGAATAATGAACACTGATTAACGATTTATGATTTTGGAAGGATTGATACACCCCTATGATTTCATATTTCTGATGTATCGTCTACTATTAGACTTAAAGTAACAATTAAAACGCAATATTGTGTTTATTTTTATGAGGCATATGTTGATATAACCCAGAATGAACCATGCACCGGATGTACAAGTGTGATTAATTACTGTGATATGACTGAACCTTGCTTGACTTCCCCTTTGGTTGATGCATACCAAAGGTTAAATTGGGCATTTTTTATAAAAATGGAAACAAATGAATGTATTAAAATAAATGATTCTTATTACAATCCCCAAAACCCAGGAGGTATTTTTAGGATGCCATATAAGATTTATTCAGATCAAAATTGTGATATAGGAGATCCAGACCTTTATGACTTTATAGATGATCTGAATATTTGGTTATCTGCTCCATATGGACACTATGGTTATGCATATGCGAGAAGATCAAATGCACCAGGTGATTGCAAATTTAAAATTGTAATCGTGGATTCTGATGTTGTTTTTGATAAATCCATTGATGGTTGTTATTATTTATATAATGAGTATGACGAAAATGGCTTTCCAATAAATTGTCGGATTCAAATCAGAGAATTTGATAAGTATTATCATGCTGAATCGCAAATATGTTATGGGCAGGATGTGTCAAATTATACCAACGTATGTGACTTTCCTCAATTAACTTCAGGATTAGAAGATGAAAACAACACAATGGATGATTTGAATTTTAAGTTATATCCAGTAGTTAGTGAAGATATTATTAATATTGAGTTTGACTCAAGACAATATATAGGCTTAAGTTATAGAATAATAGATTTGGTTGGTCGCGTGGTGAAAAAAGGTGGTTTTGTATCAGATGGAAATGTTAAACAAATTAATACTAATGAATTATCAAGAGGTACATATTTTTTACATATATCATCTAGTTTGACCGGGAGGGCTCATGTTGAGAAATTTATCAAGCAATAAATTATAATAAGAAAGTGTAAATTTTTTAAATTTACACTTTCTACTTTCTTTTATAGTATAGTAACAAACTTTAACC
>JALVAD010000175.1 GCA_027011385.1 Saprospiraceae bacterium
GAATTAAACTTAGCAATAGAAAAAAATTCGAATGAAAGAGAAATGCTATATGCGAAAAAAATAAAAAAAATGAATGAGTTAATTAAAGGTGAAACTTAAAAAATATTAAAGATCGGATATAACATTAGATACAACATAGTCACCTATCACCAAATCCCCCACTTATCATTTTATATTAACACTTACAAAACAAATACATGAAAGACAAAATCGAAATTTATTAATCATTAAGTAATTTACTTAAACTATAATATTAGGAGGTGGATTTATGATGCTAGGAGGCTTTATTCTAGATTCGTCAAATACCTTAGTATAAATTTTAAGATTGTTTAATGTATTGCTGGGGATTACAAGTCTAATTTTTAGTTTTTTAGCATTAGTACATATTAAACCAAAACAAACATCAAATGACTATGGGATTAGAGATAGTAGAATACCAAAAGAATTCGTTAATTGGAATGATATTGATAAGGTAGAATTAAAATAAATTACTTTTATCTTTAAGACAGCAAATTGAGTATATAACAACAAAGCTATAAAAAAGCATTGAAATAGTAGGAATTAAACAAATAATAGGAAAAAATATGAGCTCTTTGGAGATTATTATAAAAAAAATCTTAACTTACAGTTGTAAACGAAATTAACGCCATACGTTTATGCAGATGTTACGCCAAATTAACTTTAAGATTTAATGAATTCACTAAAAAATCATATGAAGATTATATCTTTTGTTTCGATAAAGGAGTTGATAATAATAAAATGTGTTATTCTTCTTTTGGGAACGAGTATCAATGCCCAAATAAATAATGATTTAAGAGATTTACAAAACGTCGAATCAGGGAGGTGTTACTCAAAATGCAATGAACCTGATCATTATGAAGAATTTAATAAAACCTATGCGGTCTATATTGGTGATTTGAGCAGTTTGACAACTGAATATTTGGATTCAATAATAATAAATGAGCACGAAAGAAATTTGAATCAAGGTAAATGGATTCAGAAAAAAACAGACAAAGGAGATTTGATTTATTGTCTGGTTTCTTGTATATTTGAACCGGAATATTTAACTGTAGTTACTGATACTTCCAAAACAGATGATTATGTATATGAGAATTTTACATTTTATAGAATCATCGAATATAGCAAAATGGTATGGAAGGAAGTAGTTTGTGAAGAAGAAATAACGGGTGAAATGATTAAGAAAGTTCAATTGCAATTAAACAGTTTAGGTTTTTATAATGGACCTATTAATGGATTATTTACAGATGAAACTAAGAAATCCTTAATGAATTTTCAGATTGAAATGAATATTTGTACAGGTAGTTTGACATTAGAAACCCTAAACAAACTTGGAGTTATTTATGATTAGATCTAAATAGTTTCTGCAAGAAAACACTTCGAAATTCCTTCTCTTTATTGCAGGAAGATAATTAAAATAAAACTGTTTTGTGAAATATAATAATATATCTGCGTATTTCGATGCTTTACATCTACATAAAGCTAAAAGTATGAATAATCCCGGGTTAAGAAGCTTGATATCCCTGTGCTTTTAGTTCAGGGTGCAACCGACATACAGGTTTCAACGGATAATCTGGATCTTCTAAAGCAGGCAGAACTCGATGTCGATACTCTTATTGTGAATAGAATGAACCATATATTGAAAGAAGCGCCGGCAGATAGATTGAAGAACATGGAGACATATTATGATCCGGATTTGCCTTTGGCAAAGGGAGTGGTTAAAAAAAATGTTGATTTTATAAAAAACTAATAATTAGTTCAAACTCAGATAATAATTGCTAATAATTTGATATTCTGTGATGATTAGTATTATAACAAGCGTATCACTCAACATCAAATCCTATATCTTTTCGGTAGTATTTTCCTTCAAAATCGATTTTGGAAGCATTTTTTAAACTTTTTTCGAGTGCTTTTTCTTTTGTTTCGCCTAGAGATGTGACCGCGAGCACTCTACCACCATTTGTGACAAGCTTGCCATCAACGCTTTTCGTGCCTGCATGGAATATGATACTTTCGTCAATATTATCCAGATTGTTTATCACTTTTGTTGTTTCGTATTTTTCGGGATATCCTTTTGATGTAAGCATTACAGTGACTGCATAATTAGGATTGTGCTCTATTGTATGTTCGGTTAAATCTAATGTGTAGAGTGAACTTAGTAGCTTTATAAGGTCGTTTTTAAGTCTGGGAAATACTACTTCAGATTCAGGGTCACCCATTCTGCAATTGTATTCGATAACGTATGGGTCACCATCAACATTGATAAGACCAAAAAAAATAAATCCTTTATAATCTATATCTTTTTGCCATATCCCGGATATTGTAGGTTGGATAATTTTCACTATGGTCTTGATTAGCAAATCGTCATTTATAAATGAAACAGGGGAAATAGCCCCCATACCTCCTGTATTTAATCCTGTGTTTCCTTCACCAATTCTCTTATAATCTTTGGCTATCGGAAGCATTTTGAAGCTCTTGCTATCGGTTATTACAAAAACAGAGTATTCTATTCCGTCTAAAAATTCTTCAATAACTATTTTATTACCTGCATCCCCAAATTTACCATTGAAAATATCAATTATATTATTTTTTGCACTTTCTTTATCCTCGGTGATAAACACCCCTTTGCCGGCAGCCAGTCCGTCAGCTTTGATAACAATAGGAGTTTTGATAGAGTCGATAAACTCAAGTGCTTCTTCCTTTTGATTTTTAGTAAAAACCTTATATCCGGCAGTTGGAATTCCAAATTCTTTCATGAACTCTTTAGCATATGCTTTACTGCCTTCTAGCATCGCACCCTTTTGTGATGGTCCTATTATTTTTAATTTTGGTAAAATCTTAATTAATTTATCGTATATCCCCTCCACTAATGGTTTTTCCGGTCCAACAATCAACATCTCTATTTTTGATTCTTTTATAAAATCAACAAGCTCTTTGATATTATCAATGTCGATATTGATATTAGTTCCGTATTGTGCAGTTCCGGGGTTTCCCGGTGATATATAAAGTTTATCCAAAAGGGGGCTTTGGTGTAGTTTCCAAGCAAAAGCTGACTCTCTTCCTCCTGAACCTATTAATAAGATATTCATATCAAATTTATTTAAAAAAAACCAATAAGAATAATAATACTGTTTATTGAAAAAATTTAACGAAAATTACTCAAAAAAACTTCAATTAAACTAAAATTATTTCTAAAACAGACCCCCAAATTTTTAGATGTTCCAAAGATATTAACAAATATATTATATTAGTATAAAAATA
>JALVAD010000176.1 GCA_027011385.1 Saprospiraceae bacterium
GAATAAAGGTAAAATTATTGTTTTTATTTTCACTTTGTTTCTTAGTGCTAGTATATTTGCACAAGATGCATTTCATTATACACACTTTGATATGACCCAAGTAGCTCTCAATCCTGCTTTGGCAGGAGGATTTGAAGGAACTGCAAGAATCGGAGGACTGCTTAGAGAACAAGACTACGGACTGGAATTTGGGCAATTTGCGACTCCGGTACTTTATGTAGATGCTCCTCTGATTAGAGGTCTCCGAAAACAAGATTGGATAGGTTTTGGTTTTGCTTTTCAGTATGACGAGCAAAAATTCTCATATGACGACAATGGAAACATTTTGCACAATAAATTAGTAACAACCAATTCATTTGGCGGATTATCATACCATTTTGCATTGGATAAAAAAAGAAAAAATGTAATTGCTATTGGTGTACAGTCAGGTAGTTCAAATGCCAGTTTTCCAAATCAAACTCTTGTAACACCCGAAAGTATCAAAAATAGTATTGACAATCCGGGAACCCCAATAAGCAAGGAATATACTAATGAGTTACCATTTAACAAAAAGAAAAAGTCTAACAAATTGGGCTATACTATTGGAACTGTTTTTACTTCAAAAATGTCCAAAACCAAAAAATTAAGACTCGGATTATCTGTTTCAAGTATTGGGAACAGACTCAATTATTCAGTACTAGAGAAAAGTAGTGGAGGTTATTATCAAAGAAAACTTAGATTTGCTGCTTTTAGTATTTATCAAATGGAACTACCTAACGGATTGGTACTTGAACCAAGATTGTTTTTTCAGTTTACTCAACCATCTTGGGAAGGAAGTGCGCAAATTCTCGCCGGAGTGAAATTAAAAAAACCAAAACCAATGGTTTTATATGGAGGATTGGGATACAACCCCATCAATGGGGCTCAGTTTTTACTAAGGGCAGACTTGGAAAAAATAAGATTCTTCTATAGTTTTGATTTGAATCTTACGGATAAGCAGGCAGTTAGTGGAGCAGCTTCCGCGATGGAGTTTGGCGCTTCATACATTCTTAAAATCAAGAAGAGACCAAATCCGGATCCTGTATTAATATGTCCAAATATCTAATAATCTTTACAATATTTAAAAAAATTAAAATGAAAAAATTATTATCATTACTCGTTTTACTTTCTTCATTGAATTTTGTTGTAGCTCAGCCATTACAAAAATATGAGTTCACAAAGAATATTGAGGTCGGTGATGAAAAATTTGATGAAGGAGATTATTATAATGCCTTGGAACTATACAAGGAATCTTATAAGGAGAAAAAACCTTTGAGTCTAGCCTTGAGAATAGCAGAGTCTTATTATATGCTCAAGGATTATAAGCATGCTCTTAGATACCTCAAAAATATTGCAAAAAAGGATAAAAAAGGTACATATATAGATGCAAAATTGCTTTATGCAAAATGTATGAAAAGGTTGGATATGTATCAGGAAGCTTATGATATGTTTAGAGAATATGCAAAAAAAACCGACGATCCTGACGGAAGAAAAGAGGCAATTTTAGAAATAAAAGGACTAGAAATGTTCAATTCTTTACCTGATAATCTAGAAATGGAATTTACACCATTAAATAAAGAAATAAATAAAGGCTTTAGTGTCTATGGTGTCCAAAAACGAAAAACAAATGATGAGATATATCTCGGTTTCTTTGATACTTCCAAGAAAATTGTACTCGATGGAAAGAGTAACAAGGTTAAGACAAAAAAGAAAAAAGGTAAAAGAAAAGGTAAAAAAGTAAATGAAAATATCAGAGGCGAAATTGTGTTTTCAAAAAGAACTGGAAAAGCGGAATACAGCAAGCCAAAAGCATTGGACAAAAGGATTAACAGAATTGAATTTCATTCATTGTACCCCTCTTTTTCAAGTGATGGAGACAAGCTGTATTATACAAGAGTCGCACTCGAAGGAACCAAAGTATTGGAGTCAAAATTGTTTTATACAGAGGACAGAGGTGGTGAATGGAGTGCTCCTGTAGAACTGGAAAATGTGAATGGTGATTTTATGAGCAAAATGTCCAATGTAGGTGAAATGCTCGGTCAAGAAGCATTATTCTTTGTATCGAATATGGAAGGTACATTAGGTGGTTTTGATATATTTTATTCTTTAATCAATGAAGATGGCTCATTAGAACCACCTGTAAATCTGGGTAAAAGAATTAATACTGTAGATGATGAAGTTACACCTTATTATTCCAATGGCAGGTTGTATTTTAGTACTAATGGGAGACCGAGCTTGGGAGGTTTTGATGTATATTTCTCCAAATGGAATGGTACAGAATGGAGTGAGGCAGAAAATGCAGGAAAAGGTTTTAATACCCCTTTGGATGATGTAGGCCTAAGCATTGATGAAAATGGCAAAACTGGTTTTTTGCTTTCTAATAGAGGATACAAGGGAAAGAAAAGACTACATAATGAAACCTGCTGCAACCATGTTTTCCAAATTTCAGCAAGAGATTTATCAGTCAAATTATTGGTAACGGTTTTTGATAAAGACGGTGAACTAAAAAATGCAAAAGTAAAATTGGTTGATTT
Source organism: Saprospiraceae bacterium (assembly GCA_027011385.1). Lineage (GTDB taxonomy): Bacteria > Bacteroidota > Bacteroidia > Chitinophagales > Saprospiraceae > JADJGA01. The sequence continues at coordinate 2,553 of JALVAD010000176.1, forward strand.
ATCAAAAGTCAAGCCTACGTCTCCTGAGACAAAATCAAATTTCAATGGAAATGATTTCAAATTTGTTTTAGAAAGCGATAAATCCTATAAAACTATTGTTTCAAGGGATGGATATAAGACAGGTACAATCAAGTTTAATACTGCTGGCATTTTTGACGATTTTACTGTGGAAAAAAAGATAGTTTTGGAGAAAGCTGAACCGGAAGTTGAAGTAATTACAATAAATCAACCAATTCGACTAAACAATATCTATTATGATTTTGATGATGATAAAATTTTACCTGATGCAGAAGAAGATTTGGACAAAATTTTGGATTTAATGAATGAATATCCAGATATGGTTATCGAATTGTCATCTCATACGGACGCCAGAGGAAAAACTAAGTATAATCAAAAACTCTCTCAACGTAGGGCGGAATCAGCAAAAAGATATTTGATTGAAAATGGGATATCAGCAAATAGAATCGAAGCTGTTGGATATGGAGAATCTATGATATTGAATAGATGTAAAAACGGTGTCAATTGTACTGATGATGAACACAGATTTAATAGAAGAACAGAATTCAAAATCATCAAAGGACCAAAAGAGATTACTATTAAAAAAGAAATTTTTAAGAATAAAAAATAAGTATAACTTAGAGGCACTCTTTTCTTTAGATACAAATAAACTGTTTTAATACAAAAACAGGAGTTGAATTTGTGTAGCGCAAAAGAAATATGTATCT
>JALVAD010000177.1 GCA_027011385.1 Saprospiraceae bacterium
ATATTATAGAGATAAATTGGTATTAATAGTTTTATCGCTTTATATAAGTACTATTTAATTTTGAAAAACTGACGAAATTCAATATTATGGGTGAGCAAAATGTATCAATACTAAACGACAAAAAACAAAAAGCAAAATTTTTAAAAGCTCTACTAAATGATATGCAAGCATTGGAGTATATGCTAAAAAACGATTGGTTCGAAACAGATATTCAGAGAGTCGGAGCTGAACAAGAAATGGTAATCGTAGATAAAGATCATTTCAAACCGTCTCTCGTCGGTGTTGATGTCGTTGATAAATTAACTGATAAAGGTTGGATAGAAACGGAATTGGCAAAATTTAATATCGAAACCAATCTAAAACCAAGAGTTTTTGAAAAAAAAGCGTTTTCCAAAATGGAAAATGAAATCAATTCTTACTTGCACTCTATTCAAGAAGAACTCGATAAATTAGGTTCACAAATAGTACTTACCGGTATATTACCTACCTTAAGAAAATTTGATCTGGATTTAAAAAATCTCACTCCTAAAAAACGTTATATAGCTTTGATGGAGGCTATCAATAGTCAACAACTCGGTGATTCATATGAGTTGAAAATATTCGGAATAGATGAATTGATTGTAAAGCACGATTCTCCTTTGATTGAAGCATGTAATACATCCTTTCAAGTTCATCTTCAAATCAATCCGGATGAATTTGCTAAAATGTATAATATTTCCCAAGTCTTGGCTGCTCCTACTATGGCTATTGCAGCAAACTCACCTTTGGTATTCGGCAAAAGATTGTGGCACGAATCCAGAATTGCTTTGTTTCAACAAGCACTCGATACTCGATCTTCTCATGATCATCTAAGAGAAAGGAGTCCCCGCGTTAGATTTGGAAACGAATGGATCAAAGATTCAATTCTTGAAATCTATAAAGATGATATCGCAAGATTCAGAGTATTGTTAAGCGCTGATGTTTCTGAAAATTCACTTGAAAAAATAGATAAAAATATAACACCGAAATTAATGGCTCTAAATGTTCATAATTCAACCGTGTATAGATGGAATAGAGCTTGCTATGGTATAAGTGATACGGGAAAACCTCATTTGAGAATAGAAAATAGAGTCTTGCCAGCAGGTCCGACCGTCTTGGACGAAATGGCTAATGCAGTCTTTTGGTTAGGTGCTATGATCGGCATGGCTTTAGAAGTTGATGATATACGAGATCATATTTCCTTTAGCGATGCAAAAGATAATTTTGGTAAAGCGGCAAAATTTGGAATAGATACAAAACTCACTTGGTTCAATGATGAAAAAATATCTCCTACAAGACTTGCCTTGGATAAATTGATCCCGATTGCCCGTAAAGGACTTGAAAGCAAAAATGTTGATAAGAAAGATATAGATAAATATCTTGGAGTTATAGAAAATAGAGCTTTAAAGCATATGAATGGAGCAAGATGGCAGCTCAAAGCTTATACAAAACTCAAAGAAAAAGGAACAGACGATCAGGCCTTGTCTACTTTGACATCTGCTATGATAAGCAACCAAAATAAAAATCTTCCTGTATCTGAATGGGAAATGCCTAAATACAAATCTTTAGATAAATATAATCCGTCAAAACTATTGGTGAGCGAGTTTATGCAAACTGATTTATTTACTGTTCATGATGACGATATTATAGAATTTGTAGCAGACCTTATGTCATGGAGAAAAACCGGTTTTGCTCTTGTAGAAGATCAAAAAGGTAAACTTGTTGGTGTAGTAAATATCAAAAAAGTATTGAACTATCTAATAAAAAATAAAAACCTTAAAAAAGACGGGGAGTTTTTAACCGTCAAGGATATAATGATAAAAGAACCAATTACAGTAACCCAAGAAGATGATATAGAAACAGCAGCAAAATTAATTATTGAAAATGAAATAGAAAATCTTCCTGTTGTCGAAAACGGGGAACTTATAGGCGTGATTACAACTTCCGATTTTTTAAGAGTTTCTTCAAATTTATTAAAGAGATTGGGGAATCAAAAAAAGCATTAAAGGTTTTTTCTTCTTTTGATTTCTTTCTTTATCAACTCAAGCTCTCTTGTAGTTTGTCCCTCTACCGAAGTATTTTCTTGCGCTCTTCTTATCAAGTATGGTATAACTTGTTTGACCGGACCGTAAGGGATATATTTTTGTACATTGTACCCCGCTTTTGCCATACTAAAAGTAATATTGTCACTCATTCCTTTCAATTGTGAAGATACAATTCTAGGATGATTTGCAGGCAAATTATTTTCTTCCATCAATTGTGCCAAATACTCACAGCTATACTCGTTATGTGTTGCATTTGATAGGTGAAATGTATCAATATTTTCCACACAATATTTCAATCCGGCATTATAGTTATTATGTGTTTCCTCTAATGTTTCACATATTGGACTCGGATAACCCATTTCCAAAGCTCTGGCTCTTTCTTTTTCAAGGTAAGCACCTCTCACGAGTTTAACTGCCGGAATATAATTGTGTTTTTTTGCGTGTTCCAAACTTGTTTTTAGAAAATCCAGTTTGTCTTTGATATATAGCTGAACACCATTTATTACCGTTGGGAATTCTTTGTTAAATTCTGCACTCAATTCAAAAGCAAGATCATCTATTGCCCCTTGAATCCATGTTTCTTCTGCATCTAAATGCAGATTTATTTTCTTTTCACTCGCAGCTTTCACGAGATTTCTAAGTCTTGTTTTTCCTTTCTCAAACCTTATTTTTTCCGCTTCATTCAATTCTTCTCCCGATGTGAGCTTTTGTAGCAAATCATGTTCGATTAATCCTGAAGGTTTACAACTAATCGTATTGATATTTTCATTATGTACAGCGTATTCCAATGTTTTATGCAAAGATTTGGCAGTTTTCTCAAATTCTTCTTCAGTATGTTTACCCTCAACTCCATAGTTTAGTATAACATTGATGCCATACGTGCTTAATTTTTCAACAACACTCTTGACTTCTGGGATTGTTTCCCCACCACAAAAATGCTTATAGACTGTATTTTTTAATATCGATTTTATTGGCAAATGCAATTTTAGTGCTAACAGTGTTGCCTTAGAACCAATGCTAACCAGTGAAGCATAACTCATACCTTTAAAAATTTGGTATGCATTTTGCAGTTCTTTATCTGATAGGTACGAAAATGCTACTTCAGTATTATTAAAATTAAAGTATTTTGTTGCCTTCATAATTGAGATATTTATGCAGCGAAAGTATGAAAAATATAATCATAGTCATAAAGAATCAAAGATTATTAT
>JALVAD010000178.1 GCA_027011385.1 Saprospiraceae bacterium
TTACTGATCCTGACATTGAGTATTTGGTTTGTGACGGAAGTCAAAATATAATAACTCCTCAAACTGTTATTTCAACAAATTTTATTCCCGGTCATACATATTATCTATTTGTCGATGGATTTGAAAGTGCTAAGGTGAAATTTAAACTTATAGTAAATAAGGGGATAGGTGGGTTTGTTGTTGATACTGTAGATAGTTTTGTTGTGCATTCATATAGCAATGACACGATTGGAGTGGGTGATACTATTACCGCTTGTCTTGGGAGTGAAATGATATTTGAAGAACTTGGAGCAGATAATGCTGAGTATTTTATATGGAAAACGCAAGATACATTAGAAATGTCAGATAGCTTTAAATTAAAATATCGTTTTAATAAAGAAAATACAATGTATAAAATATGCACTACTCCAATGACTGATTGTGATGCTGCTGACAGTAGCTGTTTGTATGTAGTTATTGACACATTGGAGACTGTCGTATTGGATACAGCCTATATATGTGAGTCTGCATTAAATACATCTTATTATAAACCTGATGGCTGGCATGGAGTAGCGATTGATTCCGCAGGGACATATTATTATAATTATGCTGATAGTATCGGGTGTAAAGTCAAAGAGCAAGTAACAGTTGTAAAGGTAAATGAGCCTGTGATTCAATTTGACACTGTGATTTGTGATAGTGATATATTTTATAAAGATACAATGGTTCGAGATACTATTATCGATGAATATTCATGCAAGACCTTTATGATTAAACATTTTTATTATTTTAGTTTTAAAGGTTTTGTGACAGAGTTAAGTTGTGATAATGATACGTTTAAGATTTCGATTAATCAGAATGGCTTTGATAGATCCAATTATAGTAATGTTTTGGTAAATTGGTATAACGAGAAAAATAAGGTTGTTAAAACATCATTTTCATTTGATCCTTTTATAGTAAAAGATCCGGGAGTTTATTATCCTATTGTGACACTGTTTCAATCAGGACATGAATGCTCATATACATTAAATGATACTAAAATAGATTTTTTGCCTTCTGCCGGTTTTAGTTTGGATAAAGATAAAGTCTGCTCTAGTGATACTGTATTTTTTGAATTGAATAATTTTATCGATACACTCTCCTATAAAATTAATATTGATAAGGGTAAAGTGAAAAATTTGGGAAATGGTAAGTATATGGTTACATGGAGTAATGGTGAATCAGGTACTTTTGAAATTAAAGTTAATGTAGATTTCAAGAATTGCTCTTTTGAAGAAAGTCAAACGATAGCAGTTCAGCCACAAATTTCAGAACCGATTTTAGATTGTGTTGCTAATACCAATAACTCTGTGATTATTGCTTGGGATTCTACCGGTTGTGTTGATCATTACGAAGTTTGGGTGGATTCTAAGTTTTATCATGTGGTAAATGTGGCACATGATACAATCAAGGGGCTTACTTATGGGCAAAAAATTGGTATTGAGATTAAAGCGATTAGTGGTTGTGAGTGTGAGAATAAATCTTACCAAGATTCCTGTTCAACGATAAATTGTCCGTCTAGAGAAGTTTCAATAGAAAATCTCCCTGATAATACATGCTGGGATGAATTGGAAGACTCTATTAAATTATCATATATCGTTGATACAACTGGAGATGCTGTTTGGTTTGGAGATATTGTAAGTTCTGACGGAGTTATCTATAAGGATAAATTAATTGCCGGTGACCATAAAATAAGCTTTAAATTCAAAGTTGATGACTGTAGCTATAAGATTGATACTACAATTACTATATTTCCTCAATTGAATGTAGACTGGAGGGTGAAAGATATTTCTTGCTATGACTCGGAAGATGGTATATTGGAAATCAATCCAACTCCTGAACTAAAAGATTATGCTTTGATGTTGAATCAGACAGAATTCAACTCTCTAACAATTGATAGCCTGGTAGCAGGTGAATACAATTTTGTGTTGACAGATTCCAACGGATGCAATTTTACCGCAAGTTTCAATCTTGAGCAGCCTGATAGACCAGAGATTGAAATCATGGGAAAGGAAAAAATAAAATTCAATACACCCTATCATTATTACATTGAATCAGATGGGATTGAGCCGGATAGTATATATTGGTATATGGGAGATTCTCTTTTATGTGCAGGAAGCTGTGATTCGATCGAATTGAAAGTTGGAGCTACACAAGCAAATTTTGAACTTTGTGCCATTATGTATTTTGACAGTTTGTGCAATGTAGAGGTATGTCGTGATATAAAGATTGATAGGAAGTTTGATATATATGTACCAAATATATTTACTCCAAATTTTGATGGCATCAATGATTTTTTCACAATTAACTCGTCTAATGGTCTTGATGTTCACATAAAATCATTTAGTGTCTTTGACAGATGGGGGTATATTGTTTATCATAATACTGATTTTATAATAAATTCACCTAATAGTAACTTGGGTTGGAATGGATTGATTAATGGAGAAAAAGCTCTTAGTGGTGTCTATGTTTATTATATAGAAGTATTGTCAGATGATGGTGAAATCACTAAATTTTCCGGAGATATTACATTAGTACGTTAATAATTACTATATTTACCCTTGTATTTATTGATTAAAAAATAAAATATGAAGGGAATAGCTTTGCACTGGAAGATACTTATCGGTATGGTATTGGGAGTTGTATTCGGATTGATTATGACTCAATTTGATTTTGGAAAAGAGTTTGTTGGAGATTGGATAAAACCGTTTGGGAAGATATTTATTAATTCTCTAAAACTAATTGCTGTCCCTCTCATCTTAGCCTCACTTATTAAAGGTGTTTCTGATCTTAAAGATATATCTCAACTCTCAATTATGGGGGGGAGAACGATAGGACTTTATATTATCACTACAGTGGTCGCTGTGAGTATAGGATTGTTCTTAGTCAATACGATTAAACCTGGTGAATCTATATCAGATCAAACCAGAAAGGAGCTAGTGGCTCAAAATTTAGACAAAGCAAATAAGTATAAACAGCAGGCTGAGATACAGAAATCAAGTGGCCCTCTTTCAGCTTTGGAAGATTTAGTGCCAAGTAATATCGTTAATGCTGCTAGCAATAACAGAAATATGCTTCAGGTTATATTTTTTGCAATATTCTTTGGTATCAGCCTGATTCTAGTTCCTGAAAAAAAATCGAAAACTGTTAAGGAATTTTTCGATGGATTTAATGAAGTTATATTGAAAATGATAGACTTGATAATGCTTGCGGCACCATACGGAGTTTTTGCATTATTGGCTTCTCTGGTGGTAGAGTCACCGAGTATTGATCTCTTTAAGGCCTTGGGGTGGTATGCGATTACTGTCATTCTAGGATTATTTTTGTTATTGGTATTTTATAATTTACTGATAATACTTATTGTTAGAAAAAAACCTTCATTTTTTATAAATGGGATTTTACCTGCTCAATTATTGGCTTTCTCAACCAGTTCAAGTGCTGCTACTTTACCGGTGACCATGGAAAGGGTAACCGAACACCTAGGAGTTGAAGAAGAGGTAAGCAGTTTCGTGTTGCCAATTGGGGCGACCGTCAATATGGACGGAACTAGTTTGTACCAAGCAGTTGCAGCTGTATTTATCGCTCAGGCTTTTGGAATGCATTTAGGTATTGAAACACAATTGGGCATTATTCTTACTGCTACTCTTGCCAGTATTGGCTCTGCTGCAGTTCCCGGCGCAGGAATGGTTATGTTGGTCATAGTTTTAGCGCAAGCCGGAATACCGGAAGCAGGTCTTGCACTGATTTTTGCAATAGATAGACCGCTAGACATGATGCGTACCATTGCTAATGTTACAGGTGATGCTACAGTATCGATGATGGTAGCAAAATCAGTAGGAAAACTGGGTGATCCAAAAATAAAAAACTGGGATGACAATTATAAAAAATAAAAACTATTTAATGGCAGTCTTTTAATAGTTGGTTAATAGTTTCTTTTCTTTTGATTTTACCTGATTTTGTTCTGATAAATGATTTTAAGTAATATATTATTTTAGGGATTTCGTATTTGTTCAATACTTTTGAAAAGTCTATGCCATCGGTTCGAGCCGAGCCCTCAATCGCAATAGCAGGAACGGTTGATAGGAGTTTATCTTTAATCCCAAAGATTAAAAACTCACTTTTTAATAAAGATTTGAGTTTACTTTCTATCTGCTCCGGTATAAGTTTTACCCCTCCGGAGTTGATTATATTATCATATCTGCCAAGCCATTTGAATTGTTTATTGTTTTTTAATTGAACTATATCATTTGAAACTAGATTTTCAAGCATTAGATTTTTGCTTGAGACTATTAGACAATTTCTATGATCTGTATCTATTTCAATACCTGGTAATAATGTAAAAAACTCACTTTTGTCTATTCCATTTAGCGGTTTGAGTGCTATATGACTAACTGTTTCGGTCATTCCGTATGTTTCAAAAGCTTGAGATTTGACATCGATTAAATTTTCTGATATATAATCATTGACAGGTGCTCCTCCTATAATAAGTTTGTCTATAAAGTCAATACTTTTTTTATTTGATTCGATTAATTTTTGGACTTGCATAGGGGTCATTGCTACAAAATTGTACTTTATATTTATTATTGGGAGTGAACTAGGCTTTTGCAAATGCAGATTTAGCCCTAAAACAAAAGCTCTAACTATCATCATTTTTCCTGCGATATAATTTCCTGGTAAGCACAATAATGCTTTGTCTCCTTTTTTTAAACTAAGGTATTTCCCGGTGTTTAAAGCGCTTGCAATAAAGACATTCTTATGTATTAATAAAGCTTTAGCTGTTCCTGTTGAGCCAGAGGTATGTACATTCAAATAGTTATCATCAGATATCCAATCTTTGATGAATTCCCAATAGGATTTTGACCAATTAGGTTGGGAGGTTATTTTAGCTGAATTTAATCTGTCTGCAAGAAATATTTCATCATTTAGTATCAATGAGTCTCTATATTTCTTCCAAAGTTCCATATTTTATTTGAAATTCAAGTCTTTTGTATAAATACCACTGCTTAAGGAATCAAGTGTCTCATCTGAGAGATAAAATCCTTTCATTTCTGTAATATTTATCGAAGTAAATACACCAAACCCATTTGACATATTCGTATAGGTCGGTATTTGTTGTGAGGACGTGATACCTAAATTTGAATTGAGGATATCCGTGTAATTTTTAAGCTCTTTTCCAACAGATCTTACCTTTAGGTCAAAAGTTGAGAATCTCCTTTCAATATTATTGTCTACCTTCAAATTGTCCCTCAAGAAAATGAAAAAATCTTTACCCAAGTATTTATAATTGCCTTTAGAGATACCTGTGGCAATTTTCCAGTCCAAAGATTTCTTTATCCAAATATCACCAACAGTTTTATCCTTTTCTTTGAAATTCATAGTCAAAAACAAGTCGTAGTAACCTGCATCAGAATCAAGATCCCAACTGATATTGTGTTTAAGGTCATATCCCAATTTTACAGGTCTTGCCAATGTGTTTTCAGATGGAATGTATATAACTATATCCTTTAGTATTCTTGTTTTTGCCTCCGTGAGAGTATCTCCATTTTCTTTTGTTACCAACAAAGTATAATTTTCTGAAGGGTTTAGAACTATATCAGTAGTTTTGATTTTGTAAAGATAGTTTGGAATATTTGCAAATGCTCCTGTATCCCTAACAAATCCATCTAGATTGCCATCTACCAATTGCAATGGGTATGAATATGAAGTCTTATCTCTAATCAATACAACACTTATGTTCTTATAGTATAAAGAGTCTGCGATCTTCGCTGCTACAATAGCAGAAGCATTTGGATCGTTAAAAACCTTTTCCACTCTGATGTATTGAGCAGTATCGCTGGGGTTTAAAAAGCCATATGTTACCGGAATATCTTTCCACCCTTCATTCAAGTCCAATGAATTATCACAAGAGAATAATATAACTATCACTATCACTGCTAATAAAAATACTAATTTCTTCATATTAAATATCGTTTATAAATGGGAGAACGAAAAAAAAAGCTTATTGTTCTTAATGAGGTGAATTTATTTTAATATGATTTGATTAAACTGTGTTCAAGTTTGTGTTCAAGTCTATTAAATGTATCTTTAAATAGACTATCTGTATCAATTAAATCGTTGATTGTTTTAATGGAGTGCATAACTGTAGTATGATCTCTGTTTCCAAATTGTTTTCCTATTTCCTTTAATGAAAGCTCTGTCATTTTTTTTGCAAAATACATACCCAATTGTCTCGCTACAACAATATTTCTCTTTCTTGTTTTACCAATGATATGGTCAATAGAAATATTGAAAAAATCACTAACAATTTGTTGAATATTTGCAATGCTTAGCTCTTTGCTCATATTATGAGAAAATGTATCTACGACTTCACTTGTCAGCTTAAGGTCAATCTTACGGTTGTTTAGAGTAGAATGAGCAGACAGGGATACCAGTACTCCTTCGAGGTCTCTGATACTTCCCTTGACATGATAGCCTATGAAATTCAATACATCCGGCGTCAGTTTTAGTCGATCTCTTTGAGCTTTTGATTCCAAAATTTTAATCCTCGTTTCAAGATTTGGTTTTTGTAATTCTGCTACCAATCCCCATTTGAACCTCGAGATTAATCTTTCTTGAATTCCTTTCAAATCTTTTGGGGAAACATCAGATGTAATTACAACTTGCTTATCTCTTTGATGTAAATAATTAAAAATATTAAAAAATATCTCTTGAGTCTTTTTTCTTCCCTCCAAAAATTGTATGTCATCGATTATAAAAATATCAACCAATTGAAAGCTATTGATAAAATCATAAATACTATTGTCTCGTAATGCTTGTATTATTTGGGTAGTAAATCTTTCTGTGTTAGTATAAATAATTCTTGCATTTGGATTTGACTTTTTTATGTCATTGCCCAATGCATTGATCATATGTGTTTTACCCAAGCCAACACCACCGTGAATGATAAGTGGATTGAATGAGCTTTTTCCCGGGTTTTTTGATATAGACAATGCTGCATTTCTTGCCAATTGGTTGCTTGGCCCTTCCACAAAATTATCAAATGTATATCCTTTATTAAGTTCATTGTTAAACTCTTCATCAAAAAGTTTAATATATGGGTTTTCTTTGAGTTTTTTCTCAATATTTTTCTTGTAATTCCCTTCAATGTCTTTATGATCATCAACAACTATTTGATATTGAAGACCTGCACCTTGTCCTAATTGCTGGTAAAGGACTTTGCCAAGTAAATCCACATATTTTTCTTCAAGCCACTCGTAGAAAAATTTATTAGGAACTTGAATCGTTAATATTTTTTTGGAAAGTCTTATTGACTTTATGGGCTTGAACCATGTATTGAAACTTCGTTCATCTACATTTTTTTTAATATCGACAAGGCATTTGTGCCAAATTTGTAAGTGGTTCAAACTCATTCTCCGTTCAGTATTGTTTTATTTTTGCTAAAACTTAAGTCTATCTAGTGTATGTGATGATTATTATTGAAAGGGAAACTCAAAAACAATTTTCACGATTGCAAATGTAATATTCTTTTTTATAATTCTTACTTATTTTAACCTATAAACTTATATAAAATAAAACATAATATAAAGCGTGTTAAAATACAAAAAAATACAGTGTAGGGTATTCATATATATTTAAAAATCTATATATTAGGGCATTGATATCTCAGGAAAACTTTTATTCGTTGAAGCTTGAATTTGCCCAAATAAATTCGCTTTTTTTAGTAAAATATATGTCCAATTGTCCTAACAGAATACCTGCCCAACCGGCTTGGGTAACAATTACATTTTTACCTTTTTTATTCAAAATATTATCCGCTTGTCTCATGAATGTATGAGTGTGACCACCGATAATTAAGTCTATATTTGAAGAGTTTTCAGCCAATGAGATATCGGATATTTTATCGTTTCTATATTTATATCCCAAATGAGAAAGACATACTATATAGTCACATTTTTTATCGTATTTTAGAAATTTTGCTTTGTCATTTGCAAGTTCAATCGGATTGAGATATTTTGTTTCCTTATATAATTTTTTAGGGACTAATCCTTCCAGTTCTATATTAGCGCTTAAGAGACCAATTTTGATGCCATCTACCTCTATTATTTTGTGTTTAATAGTTCTTCCATCCAAAATGGTATTTGAAAAATCATAATTAGTAGTAATAAAATCAAAGTTAGCATGTTTTTGAGCCTTTTTAAAACCGTCCATACCACCGTCAAAATCATGATTTCCTATTGTAGCAGCATCATAGCCCATTTTTGACATTAATTTGAATTCCAATTCTCCTCCAAAATAATTGAAGTAGGGTGTACCTTGAAATATATCTCCTGCATCTAACAGCAATATATTTTTTTCTTTTTTTCTTATATCAGAAATTAATTTCATCCTCCTTGCTGCTCCTCCTTTATTGCTGTTTCTACTTTTCCCTTTTGGGAATGGTTCAATTCTACTGTGCCAGTCATTGGTATGCAGAATTGTTAATTTCTTGAAATTAGCTCCGGTGAGTTTTCCCAGCCCATAAGCTTTTGAGCTTATAGTTATTGCACCGAGTCCCAATGTTTTTATAAAATCATTTCTTTTCATTATTCTTGCTATTTTGGACAATAAACTAAGATTCCGTGTCAAAGATAATACTAAAAATCGAAAAACGGAATTTGTATGCAATATATAAATTATCATCTGATATTATGATAAATTCTTTTAATATGTTAATTTTGATTTTTTAAAATGTAAAAATAACTGTTTGTTAAATGATAATATCTTCAAAAATATTACAAGAAGCCGTAGATGGGATTTCAAATTTGCCAGGCATCGGTAAGAAAACTGCTTTGAGAATCGCTTTGCATTTATTGAATGGTCATTTGGAAGTAGGTAAAAATTTAGCAGGCAATTTGATAGCCCTTGAAAATATTAAGTTTTGTAAAAAATGTCACAATATTGCCGATGAAGAATATTGTGATATTTGTACTTCAATTACACGGGATAAAAATACGATTTGTGTTGTTGAAAATATTAGGGATATTATTGCTATAGAGAATACTCAACAGTTTAATGGAGTTTATCATGTTTTAGGAGGCTTGATTTCCCCTCTGGAAGGAATTTCCCCTGATGATATTAATATCGATAGTTTGGTAACTAGAATTAAGGAAAGTGAGGATTTGAATGAGTTGATTATGGCAATAAGCCCTACAATTGAGGGAGAGACGACGATTTTTTATATTTCTAATCTATTACCAGATAATACCAAAATTTCTATGATTTCAAGGGGCGTTTCATTTGGAGGAGAATTGGAATATGCCGATGAACTTACATTAGGGCGATCTATATTGACAAGAATACCTTATGGAAATACCACTACAAAATAATATGCTATGATAGATATTTCTGTCATAATAGTCAATTATAATGTTAGATATTTTATCGAGCAATGTCTGATTTCTGTGCTTAAAGCAAAACAAAATCTTAATATTGAAATTATAGTGGTTGATAATGCTTCGGTTGATAACTCAGTTTTAGCGATTGAGAGCAAATTCCCCTCTGTTCATCTAATTGCAAACATAGAGAATGTAGGTTTTGCCAAAGCAAATAACCAAGCGATTAAAATAGCTAAAGGGAAATATTTTCTTTTGCTAAACCCGGATACTTTAGTCGAAGAAGACACCTTGATTAAGATATTCGAGTTTATGGAAGATAATCCTGATGCAGGTGCTTTGGGCGTAAAAATGATTGATGGAGAAGGTAAGTTTTTGCCGGAGTCAAAAAGGAGTGTCCCTACAATTACATCTTCTCTTTTTAGATTTTCGGGTCTTTCAAAGCTATTTCCAAAGTCCAAAATATTTAATAGATATAATCTGGGGTATTTGGATGAAAATGAAATTCATGAAATAGATGTTTTAAGCGGTGCTTTTATGTTCGTTAGGACTGATATTTTACCTGAAGTCGGATATCTGGATGAGGCTTTTTTTATGTATGGAGAGGATATTGATTACTCTTACAGGATAAGAAAAGCAGGATTTATAATTTATTATTTTCCCGAAACCACAATTGTACATTTCAAAGGGGAAAGCACAAAAAAAAGTTCTATAAAATATCACAATATCTTTTATAAAGCAATGGCTATTTTTGCTAAGAAGCATTATGGAGGAAAAACTATAAATCCGCTTCTATGGATCATTAATATTTCTGTTTTCGGATTGGCAGTATCTAGTTATTTTAATAAAATATTGAAAAAGTATTTTCTTCCTATTCTGGATGGCATCAGCTTTTTCGCAGTTTTTATCGTGATACAAAAATTTTGGGCAAACTATCATTTCCATGATTCGGGCTACTACGACATAAAGAAGACAGGATATCTATATGCAGGGTTTTCACTATTGTGGATAGTGAGTATAGCTCTGAACAGGGGATATAAAAAGAAGCTAATGATTAATTCTCTAAAAGGTTTAGGCATTGGGTCTTTGATTATCCTTGTATTTTATTCCCTATTGCCTGAAGAATACAGATTCTCAAGAGCGATTATACTAATGAGTGCATTGATAAGTACATTAGTAGTTGTTTTTACAAGGTCTGTGTTAAAAGTTATATTTCCCGGAATTTTTGGGCAAGATGAAAACAAAAGGAGAACAGTTATAGTTGGCGATGCAAAAAGTGTTGATAGAGTCAAGAGAATATTGGATATAAATGGTGTGGATTATGAATTTTTAGGGGCTTTATATCCTATGAATTATGAACAAAAAACTATTGATGATAATTTTATAGGCAATGTGTCTTCATTGGATAACATAATTGAAAATATGACTGTTGACGAGGTGATATTTTGTCTTGGGAAAATAGAGATGTCGGATGTTGTCGAAATAATGAGTAAGATTGGACATAAAGTGAAAGTGAAGATAGCCCCTGATGAAAAATCAGCCATTATTGGAAGCTCAGGAAGGAATTCTAGAGGGGAATTTTACAATTTGGATATGAGCTTCAATTTGAATAAAAGTAATATTCGTATTTTGAAATACACTTTTGATTTTTTTGCTGCAATCATTTTAATTATTCTATACCCT
>JALVAD010000179.1 GCA_027011385.1 Saprospiraceae bacterium
TATTTACAGAGTGAATAATATGTGTAATCAAATTATTTTTCAAAATTGTTATTTAAGATTTAAAAAGAATTTTTGAAAATAAGGCTGAATATTCTCAATCTCCATTTCCGTTATACAAAGTAGTTCATCACCATTAATAAAATTCGGATTCTTTTCATAAAAAAACTTCTCATGTGGATTATTATTTCTTTTTATCGGGGGATGAAATTTTTCTTTTAAAAACTGGTGCTTTCCCGAGGATACTATCAAACCAGTTTCAATATCATAGCGCTCTGGGAATACTTTTTTACCTATATCGTGCATAAAATTCACATATTTTAAAGGTGTAGGATACTTATATGACGGATAAAATATATGACAAAATACTGGCAAAAAACGATATGTTCTGACACCTTTTGATATAAGCATCCAAAATATTCTTTTTTGAGGATTCTTTTGTTTGATATGTCTGGTCATCTTCCAAAATGCAATTGGCAATTCTCTTGTACCCCAATATTTTTGATCAATTATTGTATCTCCTGAATATACGACAGTCACCTCCTCATCCTCTATTAATGAACTGAATACTTTTTGGGTTGAAAACCCGGCAATTTTATTATCTGTTTCAGAATACAAAATAATTACATATTCTTTGGAATACAGATCTTTTCGAAATTCCTCTAGAGAGACATTGCCAAAATATTTGTCAAGGATTGCAAACATTTCCCGCTCTTCTTTTTTAGAAACCATTTGGGGCTGAATGAATTTACCTTTTACTTTCATAAGTTTTATTTATAGTGATCCTAATTCGATATATGGCACAATATTCTTTTCCTGAATATTTGCGCCTTTTGATGCAAATATCATTTTACTTTTTAGATTGTAATATGGAAAATCAATGAATTGAATTAACCGGTTTTTTTCATGCAATGACATCAAAAGTAAAGTTGATTTTTCTTTTTTATTAATTTCTTTCTTTATTGCATTTAACAATAACTTAAATACTGCCGACTCATTATTTTTTACTACCAACATTGAGATTAATCTATAATCTATTTCAGTATTTTCCTTTGGAAGTACCGGAATTCCCCTTATTTTTAATAATAAATTGATGACAGGTCTGAGTTTTTTAATCCAATATGGATAATTTTTTATTATTGCCTTTTTGATTGCCATTTGATTCCAGATAGCAATACTACCAACAATTTTGTTGTTTTTAATAGACAATATAACATCATCAATTTTCAAATCTCTCAAAAGTCCCTTTGAGTTTTTCAATATATCTACGGAATAAACAGGTAAAAATTGATTATTTACACTTTCTTCGTTCCAAAATTGTATTAATTTGTCCAAGTCTTGCTCTTCGGCTTTTTTCACGCTTATTTCTATATCGGCATCTACTTTATTTATTTTTTTCGAATAAAATGCCAAAGTATTTATTGTACCAAAATCACGGTAAGGTACCATTTTCCCTTTGCCCGACAAAAGCATATTCAATACTTTCTTATTGTCGTACATCACAGTTGAAAGATATCCTTTGCAATCAACTGTAAAATGTAGCAACATTCTTACAAACAAACCGAAAACAATATGATTTCTGTATTCCGAATCAAGAAACAACTCGCTTACATAAGCTATTTTTTCTTTAATTCCACCTATAAAAACTATTTTTTTGCTTATAACACTCCACCCGACATATTTACTTGTATTGTTATCTCTGACAGCAACAATGATATTATTTTCACCCTTTGGTTCAAGAGACTTCAAATAAGAAGTCTTAAGAACGTAGCCAATTTGTATCTCGGCAGAATCAGGTGAATTGGATATTTGTTCAACAAAATTTTCAATTTCATTTTCTTCGATAATCCAAGGCATAAATCTTGGATTTTTTCCTTTAATCAATGTGGTAATAGCAGGCATCAACTATCGATTTTAATATTGGGAACAGGCTGTTTTTCTTCAGGATTACCTAGTGGAAATCTCATACGCTGCCCCCTATCGTTTTTTAGCATAAAATTTATCAAAAAATACATTCCCAACATCATTTTCCCTCTGATATTGGTCAAATTTGTCATTCTGTAAAAAATCGAAGAAAGGCTGTAAAATTTTCTTCTCAAGCGCTTGCTTTGATTTTCAATCATTGTGTTATCCTCCTTTGTTTTAAAAGGAATCAGTCCATATCTATAGTCTTGGCTCAACCACCATTTTTCAAATATTAAACGATTGTTTTTTTCTAATGACTTATATAATTCAGTTCCCGGAAAAGGAGTAAGATGATTATACCCCACCATAAAGATTTTATTGTCAATACAAAAATCCAAGACCTTTTTGGCATATTCGGGAGAATCGTTTCCGTATCCAAATAAAAATGTCAAATACAATCTCAAACCAAAACTTTGGATTTTTTTAACTGCTTGAGCCGGGTCGATTCTACCCGCATTAAACGACTTGTTCATTTTTTTCAACACTTCTTTATCAAGGCTTTCCATTCCA
The DNA here is from genome assembly GCA_027011385.1 of Saprospiraceae bacterium. GTDB lineage: Bacteria > Bacteroidota > Bacteroidia > Chitinophagales > Saprospiraceae > JADJGA01. The sequence continues at coordinate 2,473 of JALVAD010000179.1, forward strand.
ATCAATACCCCCTGACATCCGCTTTTTTTCATTAATTCCATCAATTCTTCATCTTGTACGATTGTTATATCTGCTTGTCCGACCCATTTTATATTTAAAGGAATTAGTTCTTTAAACAATTTTTTTGAATAGGTTTTATCAGAGCAAATATTGTCATCAACAAAAAACAACAGTTTGTTTTTGTCTTTTAAAATTTTGGCTTCCTCGACAATAGAATCAATATTGCGATGAGTATATCTTTGATTAAAAACATTGTGTATTGAACAAAAATCGCATCTAAACCTGCATCCTCTTCCCGCTTCCAACAAAGTTATTTTAAGATAATCTTTTCCATCATATATGCTTCTGTCCGGTATAATATCATAATCTCCAAATGAAATAAATTTGCGGTATTTTTGTTTTAATTCTCCTTTTTTAAAATCTTCAATCACCGTTTTCCATACTCCTTCGGCTTCACCAATAACCACAGAATCTGCATAATCCAGTATTTCTTCCGGACATAGACTTGCGTGAAAACCACCCATAACAACAGGAATCCCTTTTTTCTTATATCGGTTTGCAATCTGATAAGCTCTCCTTGCGGTATAAGTTTCAACACTAATAGCTACCAAATCTGTAGGGTAATCATAATCTATTTCTTCCATTCTGTCGTCAAAGAAAGTGATTTGCACGTCAGCTGGTGTCAATGCTGATAATTGGGCTATTGACAAAGGTTCCATTTGCCACGCTCGCATATACTTTTCTCCTTTTATTTTACCGATTGCAGGCAATATTAAAGTTAATTTCATAATCATCAATTTTTGATTCCAAATCTCATTTTTTGTTTTTTAAAAGACTCCTTTCTGAATAATAGACTATATCTCAAAAGCATCGCAATTCTCAACACGGTTTTTCTATTAGTTATAGCTTTTAATAATCTTCTGCTTATGGAAGGATAACTATTAAATTCCCTTTTTAGATAATATGCTGCTTGTGTTAATTCATCCGGTGTAAAGTTCTTTGGAATAAAAGCGGCGTGATTGAATTTATAGTTTTCATCCAACCACCATTTACCATTATACAACAATCTGTTTTCTTGCTCCAATTTTGTATAAAGCTGAGTATTGGGATAAGGCATTAAAATATTGAAAGCTGCAAATGTAAATTTGTGTTTATTTGCAAAATCCAATGTCCTTTCAATACTGCTTTTGTTTTCATTATCATGTCCGATAGTAAATGCTGCCCAAGCTTGAATCCCATGATCTTCCAGTATTTTTATTTGTTCAGCATATTGATTAAACCTTTTTATATTGGGCGATTTATTCAGGAATTTCAAACCTTGTTCAGATACAGATTCAAATCCTATCACATGTCCCAAACAGCCGCTTTTTTCCATCAAAGACATCAATTCCAGATCCCGCGTCATATCAATAGATGCTTGTCCGACCCATTTTATTTTATATGGAATTAGAGCCCTGAACAATTGTTTTGCTGCATCAATATTTGCGACAATATTGTCATCGACAAAAAATAAAAGTTTCCTGTTCATGCTTTCAATTTCGGTCAATATTTCATTGATATTTCTTGTGAAATGTTGTCTTTTAAAATAACTGCTAATAGCACAAAAATTGCAACTATAATGACATCCTCTACCAAATTGAAGTAAAGCAAATGGTAAATATTTTTTTCCGTTGTATATTGTCCGGTCAGGAAATACTCCCGGCGATGGACAGCTTATGGCTGCATTATATCTCGTTTTTAGTGAGCCGCTTTTAAGATCCCGTAATACCTGATGCCAAATATTTTCAGCATCTCCAACCAAAATACTATCAGCATACTTCATTGCTTCTTCAGGCATCAAACTGACATGTATGCCACCAAGAATAACTTTAATATTGCGTTTGCGAAACTTTTCAGCAATTTGATATGCTCTTCTGGCTGTATATATTTCTACTGTGATTGCTACCAAATCCACATTGTCATTATAAGGAATATCTTCCAACCTATCATCATACATTTTTACTTCAAATTCAGAAGGGGTCACACCGGCTATTGCCGCCAATTGCAATGGTTCCATTCTGGCTTCATCGACAAAATCAATCTTTTCCCCGCTTTTTTTAACAGCAAAACCTATATTGGGTCTAATTAAGTTTATACGCATATCCTTATTATTAACAATTATACTCAATAGTTTTAATCTCCTGAATTCCCAAAACTCACTCCTTGTTTTTTTAATATTTCACGTCTATTTGAGAAATTTGATATTATATAGAAAATAAAATTCCTAATACTTCCGGCATTCGATTTTAGATCAATCATTCGTCTGAATATCGAATAATATGAATTGAATTTCCTCTTTGCCTTATAGCAATGTTTTTCTAATTCTCCGGTAGTAAGAAGCATCGGTTTAAACATAGACTTACCATAATAGAAATCCGGATCTATCCACCATTTTTCACTAACTAACCGACTACTTTCTTTCATTCTTTTATATAATTGAGTACCGGGCATAGGATAGAGAGGATTGAAATTAGAAATGTAAAACTTATTGTCAATAGCAAACTTTACGGCTTTATCAAAAACCGAAATATCGTCATAATCATATCCAAAAATAAATGTCCCGTAAATCATTATTCCGTTATCTCTAAAAATCTTTATTGATGATTTATAATCCTGCAAAGCGTTATTCCAAGATTTATTCATCAACTTTAGGTTTTTTTTATTGAATGATTCGATTCCAACCAATGCTATAAAGCATCCACTTTCTTTCATTAACTTCACAAGGTTCTTATCCTGTGCAACGGTCAACGAAATTTGGCACGCCCATTTCTTTTTCAACGGTTTTAACTTAGAGAGAAATTCTACAAACATAGTTTTATTGTGGTAAAGATTATCATCCACGATAAAAACCGGTTTATCATCTAAGGATTTAAGCTCTGCAATCACATCTTCCATTTTTCTCATCAATTGTCCTTTTGAGTAAAATGTTTTTATTGAACAAAAGTCACAGTTGTAAGGACAACCTCTGCCCCATTGTATCAAATTTACCGGAAAATATTTTTTGTTTTCAAAAATAGCCCTGTCATGATTTGTAACAAGCAAGCTTGATGAATGAGAATTATTATATATTTTCTTTAGTTTTCCTTTTTGAAAATCGTCTAACAATTGAGGCCAATTAGGTTCAGCATCGCCTATTACAACGGCATCTGCATGTTCCAAACATTCGTCCGGTTCAAGAGTAGGGTGATAGCCACCCATGACAACCGGAATCCCCATATTTCTATACCGGTCAGCAATCTCATAAGCATTTTTTGAGGCAAAAGTTTCTACAGTCATTGCAATCAAATCCGTTTTATCCTCCCAAATAATATCCTCAATCCTTTGATCAAACATATTAATTTCAATGTTTTTAGGTGTCAGAGCTTTTAAAATACTAAAAACCAAAGGCTGAAATGCAATCTTTGATTTTGATTTTAACATATTGGGTCTGATAAAAGTTATTTTCATTTTAGTCTTTTTGCTCCATTCTATTAATATATCAATTCACTTTCGATTATTGCATCATATATTTTCCATATTGTCTAAATCCCCAATTTGCAATCAGATTAAAACCTAAATTATTGTATCTGCCCGATAATCTTTTGCAAATAGACCGGTAACTATGAGCTTTATTATGTAAGTCCAAAAATCCTTCTTTTAATTGTTGCGGAGTCATTTTCTGTGGCTTAAATACCACGTGTAAACCATCATATTTTTCCCAGTTTTGATGTAATATTCTATCTTCGTTTTTTAATCTGTCGTAGAAAGGAGTATTAGGAAACGGTGTGGCAATTGAAAAATGTAAAATATCGATTTTGGCTCTATTTACAAATTCCAATATTTCACCAAAAACACTTTTGTCATCTTGATCAAAACCGAATATAAATGTTCCAAGAATAATTATTTTTAAAGCATGTAGTTTTTTCACCAATTCTTCATATCTTTTGACATTATTAAATTTTTTTCTATTGTCATTAACGGCCATTTGATTTATCGATTCAAAACCGATTAATAAACCTCTACAACCACTCTTTTTTGCAAGAGACAACCACTCGTCATCATTCAAAATTTTTGTTGTAGCACAACCATTCCATTTTACTTTTAATGGAATCATTGCCTTCATCAATTCTTTAGAATAATGAATATCTTCAGTCGGACTTGAGTCCAGAAAAACTATATTTTGCGCTGATAAACTTTTGATTTCATCGATAACACAGCCGATAGGACGTTGAAACATTTTGGATTTATTAAATACCGGTATAACACAAAATGAACATTTGTTGTAACAGCCCCTTGTGGCAACCAGAGTATTTGGAAGTATATATCTTTTTCGCTTTAGCAATGATCTGTCAAGAGGAGGCAAAGAACTGCTCTGAAAAACTTCTCCCCAACCGTCATCTTTATAAATTTTGCCGAGTTTTCCAAGTGAAAAATCATTCAACAACCGAGGCCAACTCTTTTCTGCAAAACCAATCACTATCGCATCTGCGTGTTCAAAGGCTTCATCAGGAAGTAAGCTAGTGTGCACACCACCCAAAACAACTGTAATACCTTTCATTCTTAATTTATCAGCCACTTTATATGCATAAGGAGCATTAGCTGTTAAGACACTTATCCCAACGATATCTGCATCCCAAGTATCAATATCAATATTTTCAATACCTTCATCAATAATTCTTATATCAGCATTCAAATCTTTCGGTATCAAACCGCTCAATACCGTTAATGTTGTTGGAGCATAAGCCATCCTCTTTTTCTTTTTTATCCAAAAAGAATCATTTTTATGTCCTGTACTATTGGGTAAAAACAAAATTATTTTCATGTGTTTGTTTTATTGTTATTTAATGGCACAAGCAAGACCCCACAACGCTAAGTTATAACAATAAAACCGTAGAGTTTTATCGAATTTCGAGAAAAACACATATTTTTTTATATAATATTTACAAAATATTTGTATTTTATGTATTAAATCACTTATTACAAGTAGATTATCTTAATATATCGAAAAGAGATTGGTTAAAAAGCCTCCAAAATGATTTTCTATTATTTATTTGCCCCGACTACTGAAGGAGAAATAATTGAAAATCAGCCGCCCTTTAGGTTGGGGCGAAAGCTGATTTTCAAAAACCAATCTTTTAAACATCATCTTAATCTAATCCCAAAGAGGAATTTATCTCCTTCTTCTGCGTCTATTTGCTCTTCTATCTTTTCTTCTGTTTTTAAAAGAAGAAGCAAAATCTTGAAATTGATCTGTGATATTACCGATTTCGTCTTCTATTGATTTGGCGATCGTGTCAATATCAATAGGCTCTCCTCTCATCTCCTTTCTGTCAGCTTCGGTTACCGCTTTGGGGATTAATATCAGTAAAATAATGTATATTACCGGACTAATACCAGAGAAAACCAATACTATAAAGAGTATTCTTATCCAAATCGGATCAGGAATTCCGAAATAAGTAGCAAGCCCCGAACAAACACCACCGATTATTTTATTTTCCGGATCTCTAAATATTTTTTTTCCCACACTATATTCACTTCTTCTTTTATAATGCCTACTTCTGTCATTATTAAGGTTATCGGTTTCTTTTTCATTTTCTTCCAAATCTTCTTTTGAAAAATCTTCCGGTGTTCCCAATACTTTGATTGCTTCTTCTACATCTTGATTTGAAAGAATTGCATTTGTACCTGCATTTTCTTTAAATAATTCCGCCATACGTATCTCAATATCAAATATGATTTCGTGTGGATTTTCATAGTTCGAAAAATATTTTTCCAATGAGCTAAAGTAGGATTCCATTTTTTCATAAGCATCTACATCTATAGTAAATGGATAACCTCCTAAATTTATATTAACTATCTTTTTCATTTTTATTGTTTTTTATTTTGTTTTTGATAATGATTCTACTGCATTTTTTAATCCATTCCAGGTTTCGGTTAACTCTCCTAGAAAATCTTGACCGGATTCAGTCAAACTATAGTATTTTCTTGGAGGTCCTGAAGAAGATTCTTTCCAATTATAGCTCAAAAAACCGGCATTTTTCAACCGTGTTAATAATGGATACATTGTACCCTCCACTACAATTAGTTTGTTTTCTTTCAACTTTTTTATAATATCTGAAGGATATGACTCTTTCTCAGAAATTATAAGTAGAGTTATCATTTCCAGAAACCCCTTTCTCATCTGTGCCTTTGTGTTTTCTACTTTCATAATTATTATTAATTTAATTGATAATGCAAAGATATGATAAATTATAGTACTATGCAAGACACAGTATATGGTTTTAGACGGTATTTAGATTAAACAAGGTATTTTGTCGACCAAAAGACAAAAATTAAAGAAAAAATTGGTTTTATAAGGCAGATCTAAAACATACAATCGATATTCGTGTTAAATTGGTAATAAAGCGAACATAAATTAATAAATAACATAACGATGAAATATCTATTTGCATTAATAATTATATTTGGAGTCGTTTTAATAGCAAAAACGAATGCACAATCCTCAAATCTTAAAGTTGGGGATAAAATCCCAAGTTTCACACTTAAAGACCAAAACAATAATATTTTTTCGATAGATTCAATACTTGGTAAGCAAGCAATAGTAATCTATTTTTATCCCAAAGATGACACACCGGGTTGTACTAAAGAAGCTTGTTCTTTCAGAGATGAATTTGAAACTTTTAAAAATTTAGATGCTAAAGTAATAGGAATAAGCAGCGATGATGTGAAATCTCATAAAGAATTTGCCAAAAAATACAATTTACCTTTTACCCTGTTAGCAGATACTGATAAAGATGTTAGAAAAATGTTTGGTGTACCCAAATATTTAGGAATGATTGCCGGTAGAGTGACATATGTTGTAGATAAAAAAGGCACAATCGTGTATATTTTTAACAGCATGAAAAAAGCGGAAAAACATATAGAAGAAGCATTAAAAGCATTGAAAGCTCTGTAATCTAAAGGCTTTATGCTAATAGCCCAAGATTTTTTATGTTTGTGAATATCACTTTTTATTCAATATCCCTTCTTGGATATTGATACTCTCATCGTGGATAGCTTTGAGTATCCTTTGGATGAAACCTGAACTCAAATCCAGTGATTCTCCTAATTTAATCCTTTGATCCACGATTTCTTTCCATCTTGATTTTTGAAAAACCGAAGTATTATTGACTTTTTTGTACTCACCTATTTTTCTCACTATATCCATTCTTTTCCCAAGGATATTGATTAATTCCTCATCAATAGAGTCTATTTTTCTTCTATTCTCTTCTAGTTCTTCAGGTGCATTTTGACCAATTCCCTTTTCATTGCGTATTACTAAACCGCCTATTAACTCATCAAAAGCCGATGGAGTGATTTGCTGCATAGCATCGCTCCAAGCATTGTCAGGATCGCGATGAACCTCGATCATGATTCCATCAAAATTAAGATCCATTGCTTTTTGAGCAACAGAACCCAACAAATGTCTATTACCACAAATATGGCTGGGATCATTGATTATTGCCAAATCCGGTCTTTTTAACATCAACTCAATAGGAATCTGCCAAGTAGGATTATTTCTATATTTTTTATTGCCAAAATCACTAAATCCCCTGTGTATTACACCAAGAACATTCACACCGACATTTTCCAATCGTTCTATAGCACCAAGCCACAATGCAAGAGAGGGGTTTATTGGGTTTTTTACCAACACTTTGGCATCTGTACCCTTTAGTGCATCTGCAATTTCTTGCATTGAAAAGGGATTTACTGTAGTTTTCGCCCCAATCCAAAGAACATCTATATCGTGTTTTAAAGCATGTTCGATGTGATTTGTATTTGCTACTTCTACCGTGATGGGTAAACCGGTTTCTTCTCTGGCTTGAACCATCCATTTCAACCCTTCTGCACCTATTCCTTCAAATGTTCCGGGTCTTGTCCTAGGTTTCCAAATACCTGCACGAAGCATATCAACTTTAGCTGTTTTTGCCAAAGCAATTGTTGTTTCCATCACTTGTTCTTCTGTTTCTCCTGCACAAGGACCTGCGATTACAAAGGGTTTTTTGTTTTTGTCCAAATATCCTCTTTTCAAATTAATCTCCATCACTGCAATATTTTTTATTTCTAAGGCTTAAATATAATAGTATCCATTTTCAGATAGGCACTATATTAAATATACTAAGATAAAACATAAATATTGCAAAAAATGTTTTGAAAAATAAGAAGACTTAATCCGAATTATATGTTGCCTAAATTTTTCATAAACAAAAAGAGTAATGCTTTGAGTTTTGCCATTCCCTCCATTTTATGCTTTCGTTATGACACATCTTTTAGCAAAAATTTTTATTTAGAACCCACCTCAATCCTCCCTTACAAAGCAGGAAGTTGCAACCCCCCAGTGAAATAAATTTTCAATTTAGGCGAAGCCTATTTCACAGGGTAAGCCGCAATAGCACCGCTTTTTTCACAAAAAAATACTATTTAGTTATAAAACAAGATAATTTTCAAATAGCTATTTTTATTAACTAATCACCTCCATTTCTCCCTTCCCTTTGTGAGGGAAGGGTCGGGGATGGGTGCTGAAA
>JALVAD010000180.1 GCA_027011385.1 Saprospiraceae bacterium
ACCTAGTATATATTTTGCTATTTCAAATTAATATACTATATTTGCTAAAGTGATTTGCTTTTTTGAGTTGTTTAGCCATAATAAAAACTTGAAATGAGCGAAGCAAAACGAACATATCGCGGGGAATTATATATTGTATTATCTAACAATAAAACTATAAAATTATGAAATCAAAAATTTTATTCAGATTTTTTTATGCCCTTACTTTATTTATTTTAGGTATTTCTTTGAATGCACAAAAAGCTATTGTCAAAGGAAATGTATCAGATGATACAGGAGGGCTTGTAAGCGCTACAGTAAGAGTGGTAGGAACTGAAAATGCCACAATCACTAATTTTGACGGGGACTACGTGATTGAATTATCTTCGGGAACATATAAATTGGAGTGTTCCTATATAGGATACAATTCCGAAACGAAAGAGATAACTGTTGAAGCCGGAAAAACATACACTCTTGATTTTAAACTTAGTGAGGGTATTGGATTGAATGAAGTAGTAGTTATCGGCTCTAGGAATGCCAATAGAACTGCAACTCAGACTCCTGTCCCTGTTGATGTCATAGATATGAAGAAAATGACAAATCTGGGGCCTCAAACCGATGTAAATCAAATATTGAATTATGTTGCTCCTTCGTTTTCATCCAATACACAAACTGTTGCAGACGGAACGGATCATATAGATCCTGCTTCATTGAGAGGATTGGGACCAGATCAGGTTTTGGTGTTGATAAATGGAAAAAGAAGACATAACTCATCACTGGTTAATGTAAATGGAACTGTTGGATCTGGAAGTGTTGGTACTGATATGAATGCAATACCTACTTCTGCGATTGAAAGAATCGAGGTATTGCGTGATGGTGCGGCAGCTCAATATGGTTCTGATGCTATGGCAGGAGTTATAAACATTGTTCTAAAAAAGAATGTAAACCAATTAACGGCTTCCCTTACAACAGGTGCTCAAATGAGTAAGAATAGTAATAATTTTGAAGGAGGAATGGATGGAGAGAAAGTTCAATTGGATGTGAATTATGGTCTTCCACTCGGTCAAAAAGGAGGATATATCAACTTGACCGGTTCATTTAATACCAGAGGAGCAGCAACCCGAAACAAAACTATGGGTAAATCTATATTTTTGGGTTACAATGCTGTTGAGAGAGTTGCAAAAAATGATGGATATGATATCAGCAAGTTGCAATATGATATGGACGCGATTAAGAATTACTCACAGCAAGTGAATTTCTTTGATGCAGATATGAAAAGCTCAATTGCAAATGCCGGCTCAATGTCCGACTTGGTTGATTTACTGAATGATGATATTACGGACAATGAATTGGCTGCAAGAAATATGTCTAGAGACGACTTTAGGATGAAAACGGGACAAGCAAAATTAAGAGGCGCTAAATTTTTCTGGAATATGGCTGTGCCAACAGGGGAAAAATCAGAGTTTTATGCTTTTGGAGGAATAGGTTATAGAAATGGTCTTGCTGCCGGATTTTATAGACGTCCTGCATATTCAGATGGAAGAGCAAATACACCAGCGTTTATGAATGGGTTTTTGCCTCATATTGAATCAAATATTTTAGATAAATCTATAGCATTCGGTATCAAAGGTAAACTTGGAGAATGGAGTTCGGATTTGAGTAATACATTTGGTCAAAATAGTTTTGGTTTCCATATTATAAATACAAGCAATTCAACTTTGGGAACATCAACTCCAATTCAATTTGATGCAGGAGGATTTAGCTTTGCTCAAAATACTTCAAATTGGGATTTATCAAGATATTATGAGGATATTTTTTCAGGTTTAAACGTAGCTTTTGGATCTGAATTTAGACTTGAAAATTATCAGTTACACGCAGGCGAAGAATCATCATGGGCTGCTTATGACAAAAATGGAGAGGTTGTGACTCAAACTACACCGGATTCATTGAAAGTAAAGAGCTTTTATGGTAAGAATATCCCTGGAGGTTCTCAAGTATTTCCTGGATTCAGACCGGCAAATGAAACAAATGCATTTAGGACCAGCTATGCAGGATATCTTGATCTAGAAGCAGATCTTACTGAAGATTTTATGATGAGTGGAGCTGTAAGATATGAAAATTATAGCGATTTCGGCTCTACTTTCAATTACAAGTTAGCTACCAGATATGATCTTGGAATGTTTGCAATCAGAGCAGCTATAAGTACCGGGTTCAGAGCACCTTCATTACACCAAATATATTTTAATGCAACTGCTACACAGTTTCTTGATGGTATACCATATGAAGTGGGAACATTTTCAAATAGCAGTAGAGCAGCTCAATTATTTGGTATTCCAAAATTGAAAGAAGAAACATCTCAAAATATGAGCTTAGGTATAACAGGGAATCTTGAATCAATGGGAATAACCTTTACAATTGATGCGTATAGAATAAAAATTGATGATAGAGTTGTCTTAACAGAACAATTTAAAAAGCCGTCTAAGGCGGATAATCCTGAACTTTGGCAATTATTTGAAAATGCAGGAGCAACTACGGCTAAATTCTTCGCAAATGCTGTAAATACTACATCACAAGGTATAGACATAGTATTTAATCATAACACAAAACTGGGAGGAGGACAATTGAATACTTCTCTTGCGGCAACTTTTAGTAAAAATGAAGTGGAAAAAGATGCTGATGGCAATGTGATTATCAACCATGTTTCGGACCAATTGAAAGGCTTAGAATCAACATTCTTTGGAGAAAGAAATCAATTGAATATGGAGAAGGCAATGCCTAATACTAAAGTTAACTTGACTTTTGTATATGCGATGAATAAATTTAATTTTATGTTGAGAAATGTATATTTTGGTGAGGTGACAGATCCTGATTTTCACAGAATTTCATCAGATCCAAATGTCGCTAAAATTCATAGCGTCTATGGAGGAAAAGTGTTAACTGATTTTTCAGTATCTTATGGATTGACAAAAAATATAAAATTGACACTAGGTTCAAATAATATCTTAGATGTATATCCTGACTTGATACCGGGAGATCAAGTAGATGGTAAAAAATCAGGATTTGACAATACTTATGGAGGCCAATTTGTATTTTCAAGAAGAACTTCCCAATTTGGTTTTATGGGTAGATTTGTTTTTGCAAGAGCTACATATAAACTATAAATTATATATCCAATTTAAATAACCCTTTAGGGAGCGGTTAATTCTGCTCCCTTTTATAATTTCCGTGTCTTTAGCTTTTTCTTTTGCTTCTCCTTCTTTTCAGGGACTCTAATTCCGGGATAAAGGTCTGTATCATTGTCGGGAAATGAAAAATTAAACATTTGGGTTTCTCCGGATTTTTTTGGCTCTATGATTTTGCCATCGGGATTAGGTAGTACTAATATCGTTTTGGGGACAGTCTCCAAAGTATCCGTATCATTATAAAGGTAAGCAGGCTCTATCACAAGCTCTCCTTCCTTTTTGGGTTTTAGATAATAGGTATAGCTGGATTGTCTCGTTGTTTTACCATTGACCATACTAAACATTGTACTAGTATTTGGTCCGCTTACTATATCCCAATCTTTCAAGGCTGGGGCTTCAAAATCTCCATCCGTATTGATAATTGAAAATTTAGCGATAATATAATTATCCATCAAGAGGGTATCTCCCTCAATGTCCAATGTGAAAGATTTGTTTTGTGCATACACAGCATTAATGCTGAATAAGATGCTTATAAAAACTATTATTTTTTTCATTTTAAAAAGTTTATTATATCTACCAATCTTTTTTTCTTTTTGTGCTCTTTGTACTTCCTTTTCTTACTCTTTTCTGAATTTCTTTATCGTCATTTTCAATAGCTTTTAGCAGCTTTTCCATTTCCTTTTTTGTCATCTTTTTATCTTTATCCCCTTGGTCTTTTTCTTCGGCACTTTGTTGTTTGTCTTTTTTGTCCTTGTTTTCTTGATCTTGTTGCTGCTGTCGCTGTTTGTCTTTCTTGTCTTCGTCCTTTTTTTCTTGTTGCTGCTTGTCTTTTTCTTTATCTTTTTTATCCTGTTGTTGCTGTTTATCTTTGTCCTTATTATCTTGTTGTTTTTGGTCTTGTTGCTGCTGTTGTTGCTGTTTTTGGTCTTTGTTTTTTTGGTCTTTATTATCTTTATTTTGTTGTTGCTGCTGTTGTTGTTTTTGCATTTTTTTAAGAATTTGTTTTACCAGATTTAGATTCTTTCTGGTGTCTTCATCTTTGGGATTGAGACGGAGAGATTCTTTAAAAGACTCAAGGCTTTCTTTTAATTTTTTATTTTGGTAATACGCATTACCGAGATTGTGATACAATTTGCTTTTTATATTTTTATCGTTGGTTTCGCTTAGTGCTTTTTGGTATGCTTCTATAGCTTCCTCATACCTTTTCTGTTGGTAGAGAGTATTACCCAGATTGTAATTTGCCTTGTATTCTTCCTCTTTTTCCAAGGCTTTTTTATATTTTATCTCCGCATTGCTATAATCGTTTTCGCTGTATAATTTATCGGCTTCAAGACGCTGTTTGTGTCCTGATTGTGCATTAGCCGAAACGAATACAAACAATATTAATGCTATTTTTAATATCCTACTCATTTTATTTTTTTCTTCTCTTTGATAAAAAATTGTAAAACAAATAACAAAATTGCAAAAATCAGAAAGTATTGAAAGTAGCTTTCGTACTGTGTAAATGATCTTTGTTCTACCTCTCTTTTTTCTATTCTTTCCATTTGCTCCTGAACAGAATCTAAGATTTCATCCCCTTGAAGTATTGAGTAATATCTTCCACCTCCATTATCTGCTATTTCATTTAATAACTCTTCATTGATAATGGATTTTATATAGTTTCCACTTTCGTCTTTTTTGTATTTTTCTACTCCAAACCTGTCTTTATACGGTATATATGCTCCTTTTGACGTTCCTACACCAATGGTAAATATCACCAAACCATTGTCATGAGCTTCTTTTGCTTTGGCTATAGCATTACCATCGTGATCTTCACCATCGCTGATTATTATCATCGCTCTTTGGTGTTTTACATTTTCATCATAGCCTTTTTCTGCAATTGAAATAGCCTCTTCGATAGCAGTTCCTTGATTTTCTATCAGGTCTGTATCAGCTGTTTTTACAAACATTTTTGCAGCGGAATAATCGCTGGTCAAAGGCATTTTCAAAAAAGCATCTCCGGCAAAAAATATCAGACCTATTCTATTTCCTTTGAGTCTGTCTATGAGTTTTTCTATGAGCTTTTTGCTTCGTTCAAGCCTATTTGGAGATATGTCTTGGCAAAGCATACTTCTGGAAATATCAAGAGCGATAAATATATCCGAACTCTGAACTTTTACTTTTTCTCTTTTATTTGCCCATTGTGGATTTGCCAATGCAATTATAGAAAAAGTAAAGACAAGGAGTATCATAATATTATTTATCCAATGATATTTATTGTTGTACTCCGGCATAATTTTGTCGAATAATGGAGCATCGATAAATTTGTTTTTGTCTTTTTTCCTTTTCATCTCTGAATAGAAAAATAGAAGTACCATTGGTATCAGACCAATAAGCAAGTACAAATATTCACTATTTTCAAATCTAAACATATTATACTATTGTCCTTAATAAAGTTTTCTTCAATAACAAAATCAGCAATAATAATAGAAGTCCAGGAATCAAGAAAAATCTGAATTCTTCGCTATATCTTTTAAATACTTTTACTTCAATTTTCGTTTTTTCCAATTTGTCGATATAATCGTAAATCTTGGCAAGTTCTTTTTCGTTTTTTGCTCTGAAATACCTTCCTTGAGTTGCTTTTGCAATATTAGTCAACAGTCTTTCATCTATTTCAACCCTAGCCATTCTATAAACCAATCTTCCGAATTGTCTGCCTACGGGTGAATTTGCCATTCCCTGTGAACCTACACCGATAGTATAAACCTTAATACTGTTTTCTTTGGCTAGTTCTGTTGCGGTTTCCGGATCGACATAACCCGAATTATTAACTCCGTCTGTTAAAAGTATGATTACTTTGCTTTTTGATTTTGAGTTTTTGAGCCTATTGACTGCAGCTGCCAGCCCATTACCGATAGCAGTCCCGTCCTTTATTGTTCCCGCTTGGATTTGTTCCACCAGACTGACCAATAAATCGTGATCGGTAGTTACAGGAGAGAATGTAAATGCTTCTCCAGAAAATACGACAAGCCCAATCCTATCATAAGGTCTGTTATTTATAAAATCAATAGCAACTTTCTTACTTGCCTCAAGTCTGTCTGGTTTGAAATCCGTGGCAAGCATACTGGTTGAGACATCGATTGCCAAAACAATGTCGATACCCTCTGCATTAACCGATTCTTGCTTCAAAGAGAGTCTTGGTCTGGCAAATGCCAATATCAACAAGCCGAGTACAGCCAATTTCAAATAAGGCATTATTTTGTATAGCAATATTTTCCAGTTTGTAGTATCATTACCCAATCCTTGTAGAGAGGGCATAGGCATATATGCTTTGGTTTTATCCGCTTTGTATTTGTTCCACCAAAACAAAAACGGTATAACCAAAAGCAGCAGTAATAGCCATGGGTGTAAAAATTCTATGTTTTGTAGTTTATACATAGTTAATATTTCTTGTTTTTGGGCAAAAACCCTGTTTTACTTTATTTGTTATTGATATTTTGTACTTCTTCTTTAGTTCTATTTACAAAATCTATTGTTTCATCCAAAAACTTTTTGTGAATATCTTCTCCCGGTTTTGCCTTAGCAAATTTTACCAAGTCTGCGATTTGCAATATATTTTTTATTGTATTATTATCTTCTTCATTTATTGATAGCTTTGATAGAGAATCCGCAATTTCTCCCGTAGTTTGCTCCAATGCTTTAATGCCAAAGCGATTTTCCAGATACTCACGCAAGGCAAAAGTGAGCTTTGATTGATATTCTTTTATCCTTGATTCATCTTTCCATATTTTTTCGTCAGCCAATTGTTTTAGCTTTTTTAAAGCGGTGATATGGGCAGGGACAAATACTTTTTTCTTTTCCTCTATGAGTTGGGGTTTATTTCTTTTAACCAATAGTTTTGGAATGAAAAATGCAGCTAAAATCAATAATAGTAAACCAAGACCGATTAAAATATACAAATAATAGTCTTTCCACGATTTATTCTCTTTGATTATCCCTTTGATTGGCGTAAAATCCCGGATTGTGTCATTTGGGTTCATCGTCGGAAAAACCAATATACTTGGATATTGATCCAATTTATCAGGATAAATAGTGTCAGAAGATTCATTTACGGTATATGGTATAACCATAAATGCTCCTGCATCCCAAACCTTGATTCTGATTTGGTTTGGGTTTACGGGTTTATCTATTGTAATAGCCTTATCTTGTCCTGTCCATTTACCAAAATCAGATATCTCGAAATCTACATCTGTCTCTTCGGTGGTATCCTGCTGTTGGAAATTGTATTTGTCCTTGTAAATTCTTTGGATTGCAGGACGATCTAAAACAGCAATATTGAATTTCTTCAGATTTGAATTGGGATTTACGCTTATATCTAAAGGAATATCCAAACCTACGACAGATGAATCCCGTGCTGTTTGTATCCGTATATCGTTTTGCGCTATTATCCCTATTAAAGGCAATGCAATCAGCAATGATATTTGTATGTATCTAAATATTCTCATAATATCATTTTACTCTTCGTTTAAAAAACTTGTGCAATGCAAGTGAATAATCATCTTTTACTTGAATATCTATTATATCCAATCCCAGCTTATTGAAATTGTCCTTAAAGTATTTATAGTTTTTGGCATACCAATTTTCATAATTTTTTCTCACGGAAGAGGAAGAAGTATCCAAAACTATTTTTTCTCCCGTCTCTGCGTCTTTTGCCTTAATCAATCCTACTTTTGGCAATTTGTATTCCGCTTGATCAAATATATGTACTCCTATTACATCGTGTTTTTTGCCTGCGATACGAAGTGGCGTTTCATAGCCTATTGTAAGAAAATCCGACATCACAAATACGATACTTCTTTTCTTGTTTACATTGTTGAGGTATTCCAAAGCTAAGCTCAAATCTGTTCCATTGCTTTCCGCTTCAAAATAAATGATTTCCCTTATGATGCGCAATATATGCGATTTCCCTTTTTTTGGAGGAATGAATTTTTCGATTTTATCGGTAAATAAAATGGCACCTACTTTATCGTTATTTGAAATAGCGGAAAAAGACAGAACTGCACTTATTTCCGCTGTTACTTCACTTTTGAGTTTTGATCTGGTACCAAAAAAAGTTGATTTGCTGATATCAATTAGAAGCATTACCGTCAATTCTCTTTCTTCTTCAAAAATCTTGATATGGGGTTGGTCTGTACGTGCAGTCACATTCCAATCGATATTCTTGACCTCATCACCGTATTTGTAGGCTCTCACTTCTGCAAAAGACATACCCAGCCCCTTAAAAGCACTATGATATTCACCACTGAAGATATTTTTGCTCAATCCTCTGGTTTTGATTTCGATTTTTCTTATATTTTTTATTATCTCTTTTGCTTCCATTTCATTATAGCATAAGTTTTTTCAAAATGCTTTTTCTGCTTAGATTTTCTTTGATATCCTTATATGGTATTATTATTTTCTTTGTTCCTATGATACTGTTAAAACCGGTACTGTAAACAATTCCTGCTTTATTAATTGTCACATTGTTAAAGTCTTTTGGTTTCAGGTGATACCAATTTGATACAGATTTGTTTTTGTACATCTTATTTATTTTATCTTTCAAAAACTGATTGACAATAAAACTGTAGTTAAAATCCGATTTAAATTGATCTTTAATATTTATTTTCTTACCGTTCTTTAGCGATAAAAGCACTGACTTTGTACTGATTTTATCAGAATAAGACCTCTGGGAAACGAGTACAGCGCTAAAGATATCTTTTGAGATAAAATCTATATCAAACCAACTGTTTGCAGACAATTCCAACCTGTTGCTCTCGTTGTAATTTTTTGCGACTTGAGCATCGAGTTCATTTTTTATATTCTGCGCTTTTTGCCTCATTTCTTTGCCAAAGGCTTCACCCTTTAAATCAGGATAACTGATATAAAACCTGTATTTATCATTGATATACGATATGGAATTTGAGTTGACAGAACTGATTTTCTTTAATTTTGTAGTGAATTTTGTTATGAATTGATTATAGATATCCACCTTCAATATTCCGGCTTTATCAGTGTGACATTCCAATCTTTTTATCTTTTTGTCTCCCGAAATAATAATATCAAAATCAGAACAATCGTCATTCTTACATTTCACATTACTTGAAAGATTCCTCGCCTCCTTTAGATTGATGACATTCGCTTTTTTTGTATTCCTATCGATATTATAGACGATGATATCATAGTCACTATTAATGATATTTCCGGTATAAGTATCGATTTTCATAGGGTTTGTATCCCTTTTTGATTCATTGTTTGAAAATGGGCTTAATGATAAATCAAAACTCACACTTCCGGAAGAATTCATCCATTTAGCTGTGAAGTTGTCGCCGGTAATATTGATTTTCCACATACCGGTATCATCATTGTCCTCAATGCTTTCATTTAATATCAGTTGATTGTCAACCATCCCGCCCTCCAGTTTGATTTTGGTACTACTTGAGGGATAAAAACAAATGCCTTCCCAATCCTTATCGTTGTGGATAAGGTGAAGTTGGACTTCGTATTTATTATCAAAATAGCCAATCAAATTTATTCTTTCCGTATTAGTTCCGGGCAAAAGGGCGTTTACTTCCCCTTGCAAAATCTTTGATTGAGCCTGTAGTCCAAAGCCGGCAAATAGCAATATGTATAATAACAATCTCACTATGGTACTTCTACTGTATTGATTATTTTTGTAATAATATCTTCTTGTGTAATATTTTCTGCCTCTGCTTCATAAGTAATACCGATTCTGTGTCTCAATACGTCCTTGACGATATTTCTAATATCTTCCGGGATTACAAATCCACGACCATTGATAAAAGCATAGGCTTTTGCCACAATTGAAAGAGCAATACTTGCCCTTGGGGACGCACCGAAACTAATCAAAGGTTTTAAGTCATTGAGATTATATTTTTCAGGTTGTCTTGTTGCGAACACTATATCGAGAATATAATTGATTATTTTTTCATCGATATACACTTTTTTCACTGTTTCTCTGGCTTTAAGAATAGTATCGACACTTACGACAGGTTCTACTTTCATCGTAGTGTCCCCGGACATACTTTTTTTGATGATTTCTCTTTCGTCTTCAAGTGTTGGATAGTCAATTTTTACCTTAAGCATAAATCTATCCACTTGTGCCTCAGGTAAAGGATAAGTTCCTTCCTGTTCGATAGGGTTTTGAGTAGCCATTACCAAAAACGGGTCGGGAAGTTTAAAGGTTTCTTTACCGATAGTCACTTGTCTCTCTTGCATCGCTTCCAATAGTGCACTTTGCACCTTAGCAGGAGCTCTATTGATCTCATCTGCCAATACAAAATTAGAAAAAATAGGTCCTTTGCTCACAAAGAAATCGAGTTTGGCCGGATTATATACCATTGTTCCTACAACATCAGAGGGTAGCAAATCGGGTGTAAACTGAATCCTTTTGTATTTTACATCAATAGCTGAAGAGAGGGTTTTTATTGCCAATGTCTTCGCCAATCCCGGAAGACCTTCCAACAATATATGACCGTCTGCCAATAGTCCCAAAAGCAATCTCTCCATCATATATTTTTGTCCTACAATCACTTTTGAAGTTGATTCATAAAGATCTTTTACAAATGCACTTTCGATACTTATTTGTTGATTTAAAGCTTGAATGTCTATTGAATATTCCATTTTTCTTCGTTTTTATTACTGCTCACAATATCGTAATAATAGTAAATTTTATTGTACTTATTTGAAAAAAAAATAACATTTACAAAAAAAATAACATTGAGAACAATAGTGTCCAAAATAAATTTTACCAAAGCAAATATAAGCTTATAACCAATAAAATAGGATATAAAA
>JALVAD010000181.1 GCA_027011385.1 Saprospiraceae bacterium
TTATTTTAAGTCAATTCTTGACTATTTTTAATGATAGATTTAATGTTTTTTAGATTTATTTCTATTTTATGTTTACACACTTTTTAGGATAGTGTCAATTTAAATTTGCCACCACTCAATAACATAATACATGCTTTAAATATTCGGTATATTCTATGAGTGATACTCCCGTTTCATTTAGAGCTAGGAACATCCCTACTACATTTGTAATATCCAAATCCGTAAAGATTGTAATACAAAAAAAATGTGAGAAACAGACATTAGTTTCGAAGAATAGGTATTAACATAAAAATTGATATATTTTCATCTTAAAAGCACCTGCTTACTTTACAATAATTACTTTTGCTACTCCCTCAGATGTCGCTGTTGATAGATGCAGTATGTAATAACCTGAAACTATTGATGGAATTTTTATTCTCAAAGTACTACCTTTTATTTCGCTGAAATCATAATTTGTTTCATAAACTGTTTCTCCATTTAAGCTAATCCATTTTGCATGAATTTCACTATTATCCAATCCTCCTGCAAATGCAATTTTTATATAATCGCCTGATACAGGATTAGGATATGCTATGAAATCAAGAAGTTTTCTGTTGGTTTCTGTTTCTGCTATGCTGTAACTGTATTGATCAGCTAAAATAAACCAATGTATTGATGACCAAGCATATCTGTTTTTGCTGTTTTTTCCTTTTACTACCCAATAAATTACAGAATCCTTCGGGAACTTTTGAATAATATCATCATAAAGTTTCATATTCATGTTTTTACCTACAGAAACTTCAACGCTGTTTTCAGGTCCAAAAAATTCATCTGTACAAAACAATATGGAATATTCGTATTCCTCTTTTGTGTCATGATTCCACGAAAACAGTTCACTCGCATTTATCAAACCATTTTTATAAGGTGTCTTTACTGTTATTTTATGTGAAGCAGAGTTGACAATATATGTAATATACCAAGGATGATGGTTCTTGAAGTATTTGTAGTACCACCAATTGATGAAATCTCCTTTTTTATCCTTTTTAGGTTCAAAGAAATAAGCATTGATAAATATACTACTCATATTAGCTCCATCATGGCTTTTGTTTTCCATATTCTTCATTGAGATTTCCAATTCTTTGGAAATTGATGTTGTGTGACTTACATCTGTCTCATAACTCCATGTGAAATTACCAGTTTCGGTTATTTCAAATACTTTAGGAATCCTATATGTCACACTTCCGGTAATGCTAAATTCATTTTTTTGTCTAGTTGATATGGTTGACTTTCTTTCATTAGTAAATTGAGTAGTACTTCCTGGACCATTATTCACCCAACTTAAGCTAAGAGCAGGTATGTTGTAGATGCCGGATGTCAGTGCAATTGTATCGCGATAGCTATTCGTTACTTTCCAATCAGAAAATGTAGAATCGTTAGGAATCTGAATATTAAAAGGTTTTTGACTTATTGGTACTTCTTCCGGCAATAAAGTGTTACCGGTAGAATAAAACATATAAACTTCAGAGCTATCTAGTGAATAGGTTAAATCATTATCGTACCAAGGATAAACCCCATATTTTATCCTATAAACATTTGGAATCAACCATAATAGATATGCATGTCCTTGTGTTTTCAGTGAAGAATGAAATTCTTCTGATATTTTCAAACTGGTAGAAATCTCCTTAGTCTTTGATTTTTGATAAGCATTTGTATATTTGAACGAGACAGATCCTGCATATTTCGTTTTACTTCCACCAAGCTTAATACCTGTTAGCGAATACCACGAACGATTAAATATAGAGGTAACTTTAGTTTCGTGGGTTGTTGTAGTTGAAAATTTCAAGGTGGAGGGGTGTGAGTTAGTAACATGGGTGTTCCCCCATTTTTGCCAGTTCATTGAAACAGGAGGAGCACCTTCAGTAACCCCTATTAATGTCCATAATTTTCTGATTCCCGGGCCATAAGTAGAATCATCCATCAAGTCAGTGGAAAAAGTAAATGTATTAGTGTTAGGCTTAAATTTGTCAGAATTGAATACATTTGCCCATAAGCCTCTATGTTTGCCAATATGCATCAACCATATTTCTTTTGCTATAATGTCATTATTCCTATCCTCATCTGTGATGTTTCTAGGATTCATTTTTGAAACCAATTGTAAATACATTTTGTCACCGGAAGTAGGAAGAGCATTTGTATAATTTAGTATTTTACCATGATACAGTTCCTTATACTTATATCCATCATAGGTATATGTTCTGTATCTAAAATGTCCAATATTTTTCCAGCGTAATACTTTATGTATCTCAAGGTGATTATATACAACCTGAATCCTAAAAGCTTCGTTTTTGTATGAATCATGATCTTTTTTACCCTTAATGGAACCTACAACAGCATCAATAGCACAGATATAATCATCTTTATGAAAGAGAGTAGAATGCCTTCCTGTTTTTAAATTCAATACAGCTACCCCTCCTCCTTTATTTTCATTGGATTCATTGTTTTCATTTTTCTTAATATCTTTTACATAATAAGAAACCAGTAGGCGCAAATGTCCATCACGATGTTGAAATCCGTTGAGGGTTTTAATATGAAAACGCGAATGAGGAATTACATCTTTGAAATGATACGTGGTGTCAACATTTATTTTACTTTCATAATTGGAAACTGTACATTTGTCAATATATACATCATTAGGGTCAATTGTTATTTCTTTATCCGTTTCACCCGATCCCATGTATTTATAATATTTATTGTATGCTAAATATAACGCTCCTCCATAAGAAAAAGCCGCCTGATATATTTTTAATTTATCGTTATGTGATTCATAGCTGTATTCTCTATGTAAAGGTTTAAAATCTTCCATACTATAATCCTCTCCTTTGTATAGCCTGATAGCTGCATGTCCATTGTTATTTTCTGTATAGATTAATATGAATTGCCGATCGGCAAACTCAAACATCAGAGGTCGGTGAACAATATAACAGGTGTTAAAATGAGCAATTTGTCTGTCAGCATAAAATTCGTGCTTGCTATTGGAGTATTTCATTATATATAATTTCTTATCTTCTGCATAAGCACTCGCAAAAACAGGCCCATAAGACCCAAATGTCCTATATCCTCCGGTTAAAGAATAGAGCTTCCATTTATAATCTTTTCCTAAATAATATGTTCTATCACCATGAATGTCCTTTTCATTTTGAGCTGCAATATGCCCTACTGACAAAAATAATATAACAGAGAATAAATATTTAATA
>JALVAD010000182.1 GCA_027011385.1 Saprospiraceae bacterium
GATAAAGTCTTAGTTAGGTTAGTACAGACAATACATAAACGCTGACTCCTGTTAATTTTAGTAAAGCAAATTATACTATATTAAACTTAAAATGCCAACAGTTTATTTTAATCTCTCTTTCTCATCATGACGATAATATGCCGTTGTCGCTATCAATATCAAAACAAAAACCGAAATATATACCCAAATAGGAATTGGCACCGGATCTCCTTGCGCATATGAATGAAGTCCTGATAAGTAAAAGTTTACTCCAAAATATGTCATAATTATCGAAAACGAAGCGAATACTGATGCCAAATTAAAAGTAAACAGCGATTGTAAGCCTTTCATTTTTCTCATATGCAATACAAATGAATATATGAATATTGAAATCAAAGACCAGGTTTCCTTAGCATCCCAACCCCAATATCTACCCCAAGATTCATTCGCCCAGACACCTCCTAGGAATGTACCTATGCTCAAAAGAAATATTCCTATTGTAAGTGAAAATTCATTTACTGCCGAAAGCTCTTTTAATGTAAATGTAATATTATCATTAGGCTTTGAATTGCCTCTGATAATAATCAAAAATAGATTGATCAAACCCAACATTGCTCCCAAAAACAAAAATCCATAACTTGCGGTAATAACTGAAACGTGAATCATCAACCAATAGGATTTTAAAACGGGAACTAGATTGGTAATCTGTGGGTCAAGCCAATTCATAACAGCTACAATCAAAATCCAGCCTGCTAATACGGAAGTTGCAGCCAAGGTGATAGGTGATTTTCTTGCCAATATAACCCCTGCCAAAACTATTGCCCAGGCTATATAAACCATCGATTCATACCCATTGCTCCAAGGTGCGTGACCGGCGATATACCATCTTAATCCCAATCCGAAAGTATGAGCGATAAATCCCAAAAATACCAATCCCATTCCTATTCTAATGGGCCATTTAAGATTCATCTTTGGTCTGAATACTTTGATTAAAAGCAATATTAATAGTATTAATCCGATTGTGAAATACCAGCCGATAAGTTTATTAAAAATCAATAATCTATTATACAATAATTCAGCTTTAATCTTTCCTTCAGAGGGCATATAGTTTTTAGCAATTGATATTTGATATTTTCTCAATCCGTCTAAAGCCAAATCTGCGTTCTCCCATTTATTTTCTTTTACTCCTTCTGCTACACTTTGGAGATACCAAGGTAAAAAGTTTTTTACCAGGACTCCTGCTTCTCCAAACTCCATATTTGATGCTTCTTTAGGTGTGTACCATTTACGCATTGGATCGTTCTCTTTAGGAAATATCCTTAAAAAATTGCCCGAGAAAATCATATATAGAATATTGAGTCTTTCATCTACTTTAATGACTTCTTTATCAAATTTTGATCTTTCTTTTTCTGCTTTATGTACAGCCTCCTCAATTTGCTTAGCTAGAACATATTCATTTTTATTATCGAACATATCTGAATATGAAGCGTATTTTTCAATACCAAGATATTTTCTTAGACCCGGATGCTTCACGATGATTAATTCGATATCCTGCCATTGATACGGAAATGTCATCAAACCAAGCATTATTTGATCTGAATTTTGACCTAAAAACTTTTTCTTTTGTGCGATTTTTCTGATTAATTCACTTGATAGAGTATTCATAGGCATTATCCTGCCGCCTCTCTCTTGAACCAATATTTTGCCAAAATATTCAGCTTTTTCAGCATTTATAACCTTGAATGTATCAGGCAAACTTGTTTGTGCATTCGCTGTTAAGCTGATAATGGAAAATAGTGCAATAACCCCTAGATTTAATCTTTTATCTCTGTATTCTCCTATCAATCTACTCAGTTTTTTTATTCTTGCTTTTTTAGTAAAAAAAGTCAAAAACATACCCAAAGTTAGCAGAAAATAACCCAAATATGTCAAACCTGTTCCCCACTTATCGTGATTGGCAGATAATATGGTTCCTTTCTCATCAGGATCATAAGATGATTGAAAAAAGCGGTATCCTTTGTAGTCTAAAACATGATTCATATATATCCTGTAATCTTTTTTGATATTCTCCTTCTCATCGATTAATGTCACTTCAGATGCATACGAAGACGGGCTCATTGACCCGGGATATCTCTCCAATTGGAAATCCCTGAGTTTTATTTTGAATGGTAATTTTATTATCTTTGATCCGTAGGAGATTTTGATTTTTGTATCTCCAAAAGAAACTTCTTTTCCTTGTCCAACCATTCCTTTATTTCCCCAGATATTAACTGTTTTCATTGTTTTACCGTCAGATACATTCATCTCCAAAGCATTGTATGATGCCGCTTCAATTTTATTGTTTTTTGATACGGGGTTCAATGCTCCTTGCGGTACATACTCCTTCAAAACTATGCTTTCTCCATTGAAAATATACAGAGCTCCCGTTGAGAAAGGGTGGTCTGTTTTGGCTGAAAGAGTGTCTCTAGACTGATCACTCATGTACATCACAGGTATTGAATAGTCGGAATTAACCAGCAAACTATCGTTTCTACTGAAAATTCTTACAGCGGAATTTTCAGGCGAATTAAAACCGATTGTAACATCTTTGAAAGACAGTTTCTCCTTATTTTTAAGAAATCCTCCAACTCTTCCCTTGGGCGTCCCGTGCACAAGATAAAGAATCGGACTACCGTTTTCAACGTCTTTTACCAAAGTCTCATTTGCATTGGGATAAAACTTCTGTAGAGTCAATCTAAATGATTTACCATTATAATTGAGAGTTTCATCAAAATGATTTCTTCCGAGGCTGCCAAACAATACTTTTTTATCTATAAATGCCTTATCAGAACCTATTATTTTCGCTTGAATATATGTGTCATCGGAAAGTATTTCGTTGGACGATTTGCCTTCTCTTATCGGCATAAGCCCTTCGTAGCTTACATATCTCGTTATAGCAGCACCTACCAGAATAACAATCATCGCCAAGTGAAAAATAAGTATGCCGTATTTCACTTTTCTATACAATTTGAAAATAATAATATTGGCAATAAGTGAAACTCCAAACAAAAACCATAGCAATTCAAACCACCAGGATTTATATATTACTTTTTGAACTGTCATTGTCCCATAATCATTTTCTATGAAAGTAGCCACAGCCATGGCAGTAGCCAAAGCTAACATCAAAATACCGGCAAAAGGCATTGAAAAGAAAAACTTATATATTTTTTTAAACATTGTATTTTATTTTATAACATATAATACAAGCAAAGGT
>JALVAD010000183.1 GCA_027011385.1 Saprospiraceae bacterium
TAATATCATATAATGTGGGATAAATATCCATCAGCATCACTAAAGATTTATTTTCATTTCTGTGTTTAAACTTATTATTCCATTTAATAAATAAAGGAATTTTAATACCTCCTTCATACAGGTGTCCTTTTCCTGCGCGTAATGGATAATTTGATGTTGCCAAATGGCGCTTCTTTTTTCCGTCATTTGATAAACCTCCGTGATCTGATGAAAAAACTATGATTGTATTGTTTTCTAACCCTAAATTTCTTAAAGTCTGTAATATTTTACCAATATTTTCATCCAGATTTTCAACCATTCCTGCATAGACAGGATTGTCTTGGCGCATTTTTGTACGTCCAGTTCCTTCACTGATGTATTCAGGTTGATTGCCAAAATCAAAAGAGTTTATTTCTTTTCTATTCCTTTGAATATCCTCTTTTTTTGCTTCCAATGGCTGATGTACTGCATAAAAAGCAAATTCTACTAAAAAAGGTTTGTGGTCATCTCTGTTTTTGATATAATCTATCAATTTATCAGTCATCAGATCTGTCAAATAGTCCCCTGATTTTCCAATTTCATCAATATCCGGAATGGGATGTTTTTTGCTTTTACCTTTTCGTTTTTTTACATTGAAAGGATAAAAATAGCTAATAGGCGATCCTGCATGTCCGGCTGCAAAAACGTAATCGAAGCCAAAATCCTTTACGCTTTGCTTGCTTCCAAGATGCCATTTGCCAAAAAAAGCAGTTTGATAGCCCGTATTTTTTATTGCTTTAATATAATTTTTACTATTGCTAAAATTACCAATATTGAATCCATCATCAGGAACATCTCCGTTTTGAACGGGATATCCTGCAGTCATCATTGCATAACGAGAAGGAACACATCTGGGGTAATTGGCATAAGCATTATCAAAAACGATAGATTCTGATGCCAGTTTGTCAATATTTGGTGTTTGGTAGATTTTTGATCCATTGATACTTAGATCGTGATAGCCCAGATCATCAACGTGCAATATGAGGATATTGGGCTTTTTGACGTATTTCTTAGATTCTGATATTTGATTTGTTTTACACGAAAAAGCTATAGCTATTAATAGTAGGATTGCATAAATAACGTTTTTTTTCATTTGAAATATTTTTCGTAGTATTCAAAAAACAGTTTGCCTATTTTTTTCATACTTTTATACTTATAATGCCCTAAAGGTCTCGGATTTTTTTCAAAATAGAACTCTGAATTTTTATCATTGCTTTGGGGGATTAAGACTACATTTTTATCTTCTCTTGCTATATCTCTCATTGCTTGAACAACTTTACCATGTCCGACTTGAAATATCATGAATGGCAAATCAGGCTTTCTGAATTCCTTCCTTACACCCTGTATTAAGTTCTTTAGGTTATCTTTATATGTATCTGCAGGAATAGTTCCATTTTTTTTCTTGCCGCTATCACTTTCCCCTTGTACCCATAGCATACCATCCAATTCGTATTGGGATGTGTCCATAGTGGATAATACTTCTTTTGCGTAAGCGATAAAATCACTGTAAAGTTTGGGGTCATCATCTTCTTTCATCACTTTAGCTTTGTCCAATGACCAATTAGGATTCCAAGCACCATAAAGTGACATGCCTCCCTTGGAACGTTTAATCAAGACTATTTTATGATTGGGATATTTTTCTGACATATTGATACCAAAAAACAATTCAGGGCCGAACATCTTTTTTGCTCCGAATTTTTTTTGAGTGTGTTTTGCCGGAGTGGAAATCTGTAGTGGAGTAGGGGGTAGATGATTGTAATAAAGAGTGACATTTTTTTGTGCTTTTGAAAGTCTTTTTAAATCATCGGGAGTTAAATTTCTAGCTCTCGCCCTTCCTTCCATATTGGATTGTCCGGCTAGGAAAAATACTTTTATCTTTTTATCTTTGGATGTAGAAACTACCTTTTGAGTGTTGCAACTAAATATAAGTGTAAATAAAACTACGGCTAATGAATAAATTAATAACGATTTTTTTTTCATTGGTGTTTGATTTTATGTTTCGAGTTCAAGGTTTCGGGTTTAAGGTTCAATGTTTAATTCTGTATTCTGATTGATAATTAGTTGACCGTCTCCATTAATATATAGTTTTTTTATTTGTACATTGGAGTTTACTTTGGGATAATAATTATAATTAGCTGCTGAAGGGATTGTGATGCTATCTGTTGCAGTTGGAATTTGATTGTTTGACCAATTCCCAATTGTATGCCAGTTGTTACTAATTTTGCCGTTCCAATATATACCGAATTCATATGCTCCATCATCATCCCCGTTTAATAGTGCTCTTGGATTACCTTCAAAATCAATTTGGGGAGCTTTTGTTGTATCTGCATGATCAATGGCAGGTGAAGCATTGGTCAGATGGAAATCAAAATTATATGTTTGATCTTCATAAGAAGAAGGGGCATCCTTGAACAATGGATTTGCTATTTTTCTATTGACTTCTACTGAATTGACATCGGGATCTATTTCTAAATTGCCTTGAAGGTCAAACGATACATTATTTTGCACTTTTAATTGAGTAGTACCGGCAGAAGAAATAGCATAACCATGCCAAGCAGGAACATTATCTGGTACTGAAACTACAGAGACATTGTTATAAAACTTGATGTCATCACCATTTTGAGCACTAAATCCAAAGTTTTTTCCTTTCTGCTCCTCATTAGCATATGTGATAGTATTTGTGTAATGATTGCAATAAGCAGTATTATTGATAAAGTCTATTTTGTAACCGTCATTGCTGTGAAAACCACTATATCCATTCCAATATGCGAGATTATTTTCAACTAAAATCCGAGAAGAATTATTAATGCCTTTCCAAGCACTTGTATTATTTCTTTGTAGAGAAATACCTTTGCCCTCATCTATTCTAGGTGTTATTTTTGTCTTTGAGGGAGCCCAAGAGTACTGTTCATTATAATTATGGTGTACATTATTATTTTCAATAGTTATGCTGTATAGATTGGTGCTTGACGGTTTTGTTTTTGTAACTACTAATGCGTGAGTTCCTGAATATGATTTTGCTGAAGTACGATATACCTCATTACCTTTTATCGTAATATCTTTACTCTCAGATACCCTTAACCCACCTCCCGGCATATGGTGGATTTTGTTATTGGATAAATTGATATCATTACAATTACTAATATATAAACCCCTGGTATCAATATATGAAGGTCTTTTAACAGTATAGTCTGTTAAATCAGTAAATTTATCTGTTGATTCTATAATACCATCTCCATCTGTTATCTCATCATCATCTCTATAGTGAATATCAGAGGCAAATGGTGCGGTTTCAGTGCCTGCTAATGGTTCTGTATTATTGTATCTGATATATACAAATTGGAGAGAATTAGCTGTAGAAAGCGGTATTGAGTCGACCATTCCTTCTATATTGAAGCCTTCGAAGTTAATATAAGAGCTATTGATAATTCTCACGATATTAGAGCCATCTCCCCGAAGAATTGTATTGTTATCATAATTTGTAATGGTAATGTATTTACTGGCTTTGCCATGCAAATCACTAACGAAAATAGTTTTTTCAGCATTCCATAAGTGTGCAATAGAATCCACTCCTGTATATTTGAAATCTTCATCGAATACAGGATTGTGATATTCTCCCATTATTTTAATGGTATCGCCTTGGCTGTTGTTGTTTTGAGTAACGCTATTTGCTGCTTTTTCAAATGTTTGGAAAGCAGAAGAGGGAGAAAGACCGGTATTATTATCATTTCCATTTATTTGATCAACAAAATATGTAGTTTGTGACAAACCGCTTGTGGAATAAATTAAAGTTATTATTAGTAAATAGAATGATCTTTTCATTTCATATGTTTTTTATACTACTTAAGCTTATTTCTTTTCTTATGTTTGTGCTTATTTTTCTTTTTCTTTTTCTTTTTCACTTTTGTATTATCTACATTGTGTTTTTTTTGCCAATCTTTTAGCAAGCCCATTAATTCATATACTTTTTCGGGCATTTGTGTTGAGAGGTCATTGCTTTCGCTGATATCTTTTTTGATATTATAGAGTTCTATTCGATTATCATCAAAAAAGTGAAGCAATTTGTAATCTCCTGATCTAACCACTGATGAATTATGTTCACCTGTTCGTCTTGGTCTTGCTTTTTTCTCATTCCAAAAAACAGTTCTGTCCTCCCAAGAATCACTATCTTCTAAGACATTTTTATAACTTATGCCATCGACGCCAACAACTTTTTTATTCAAAGCTAAATCAAGTAATGTTGGAAAGACATCCATACCTAAAATGATAGATTTATCGTCAAGTCTAGGCTTAAAATGATTTCCCCATTTTACGAAAAGAGGAACTCTTATACCTCCCTCGTAGAGCCAGCCTTTGCCGGCTCTAAGCGGGGAGTTCGTTGTTGCCAATTCTCTTTTCTTTTTTAACCCTGAATTTGATAATCCACCATGGTCAGAGGATAAGACAATAATCGTGTTATCATCTATTCCCAATTCCTTTAAAGTATTTAATAATCTTGATACATTCTCATCAACATTTTCTACCATCCCTGCATATGCCGGATTATCTTGCCTCATCTTAGCTCTACAACCATCATATGTGTATTCAGGTGTATCGCCAAAGTCTATATGCTTAAGTTGTTCTTTGTTTCTTGCTTCATCTTCAGGCTTTGCTTCTATCGGTGTATGAACAGCATAAAATGCAAGTACTGCAAGGAATGGCTTGTCTTTGGGATTATTTTTTATAAAATCAATGGTTGCATCAGTCAGTAAGTCTGCTGCATAGTCTCCTTCATTTCCATCTTCTTCAACATTTGGAACAATATACTTTCCCGGTTTGCCATTTTTCCTTTGTATATTGAATGGATACAATCTACTGGCAATACCACCTGCTTCGCCTGCTGCATAAGAATCTGTATAACCAAAACCTCTTGGCGATGCATTATCTTTGCCCAAATGCCATTTTCCTACATAATAAGTATTATATCCTGCTTTGTCAAATTGTTTTACAAAATTTTGTCCTTCCGGAATATCTTCCAAATGTCCTTTATTTTCATTAACAGGATAATTGGCAGTCATCATTCCGTATCTAGAAGGTACGCAGCGTGGGTAACTCGCATAGGCATTTGTGAAATTGACTGATTCTTGGCTTAGTTTATCAATATTTGGAGTATTGTATAGAACGGAGCCCTTGCAACTTAAATCGTGATAGCCTAAATCATCAACATGAATAATAAGTATATTTGGTTTATCAAGATTGGATTTTGAATGTTTATCAAATGCTTTATCATTTATCAATGCTGTTGTCTTTGAAGTATAATTTTTCATTGTTTGAGCAGATGCTTTCCCTGATTGTTTTAATTTGTCTATAGCATTAGATTTCCTTTTTTTGTGCTTTTTGTGCTTTTTATGTTTCTTGTTCTTCTTGTTCTTTTTTCTTTTATGATTTTTATCCTTTTTCCCTTTCAATACAGCAGGAGCAGTACTAACTCCAATTGATTTATAATAAACTTGTTTATCCGAAAGATGTTTTCTTAATTTTTCTTTTAATTCAGCCTTAATTGATTGCATATTTGGATTATAAATTAGGTTTTTGGGTTCTGTAGGAGCTGATTTATAATCATACAATTCAGTTGCAACGATGTTTTTGTCTGAATAAGGCAAATAGCTATGGTAATTATTGGCATGCCATTCCGTATAGCGATACCTGTCAGTACGTATGCTGTAGCCTTCTGTTTTTACAGGTCTGTGATATTGGCTTATAGTATAATCTTTATCTACTGTTGTTTTGTTATTTCCATCCATTAACGTAACAAGTGATATTCCTTCAGTTTGTTTTGAGGGTTTTACATCAACCAAATCAAAGACTGTAGGAAATAGGTCTAGCAATTCTACAGGATGATCTATTTTTATATCTTTTTCTACTCCTGGACCTGCGAACATAAAAGGAATTCTTGTCGCTTGTTCAAAATTGCTGTGTTTACACCATAAAGTATGATCTCCGAGGTGATATCCATGATCTCCCCAAAGAACTATAATTGTATTTTTATCAAGTCCCAATCTTTCATATTCATCCAAAATTTTTCCTAATTGTGCATCTATATAAGAAACAGCAGCCATATAACCGTGGATAAGTTGTTTTTGTTTATCTTCCGGTAGGGGTACACCTTTTTTTACTTTATTAGGTATATCGGTATAGGCTCTTAATTCACCATAGGTATGGTATGCTATTTTTGGAGTCCCTTCACTATATGATTGTTGGGGTGATAGTTTTATACTGTCACGATCGTATAAATCCCAATACTTTTTAGGAGCTATAAAAGGGAGATGTGGTTTTTGGAATCCTACGCCGAGGAAAAAAGGCTTATCTCCTTTGGCCAATTTTCTCATTCTCTTAAGGGCTTCTTTTGTATATATCCCGTCTTGATATGCTTCGTCAGAAACATCTACCATTTCGGTACTAGGCTTTATCCTTTTCATTATTTTTGTTCTCAAACCACCTTTGATACCCTGAGATTCCAATTCGTTAGCTATTTTTTCAATTTCTTGTTTAGTTTCAGATTTTTGATAGTATTCCAAAGCGGGTTCACCATATTTAGGATCGTAGTCTTTTGGAATTATATGAGGGATACTCCAGGATTTTCCATCGTGTCCGGGGGATGCAGACCCCTTGTGATATATTTTTCCTATTGCTGTTGTTTCGTATCCTTGAGAAATAAGATATTCCGGCATAGAAATAAGATCCGGATTAGATTCTCTGAAATTGGTATGTAAATCCCAAACTCTTGTTCTGTCAGGAGGAGTTCCTGTCATAACACTGGCTCTAGAGGGACCGCATACTGCTTGTTGAACATAAGCGTGAGTAAATGTCGCACCCATTTTGGCAAGTCTGTCAAAATTAGGTGTATGCATTTCTTTGTGGTCGTAGTTGCTCAGTAAGGGTTTTAAGTCATCTACTGCTATGAAAAGTATATTTTTCGCCTTGTTTTGTGCACTCAGATTGAACGCAACCATTAGAATAAGCAATGATGCTACTTTTTTGAGATGATTTTTGTGTTTCATTGTATTGTGGATTTAAAAACTACATTTATTAATCAAAAACTTTTAGACTAACAAATAAGTCTTTGGTTTATTTAATTTGCAACAAATTAACGTTGTTTCTTTCAATTTACGGTTTAAATATTATCTGAAAGGGTATAATAATCGTTTGCTATGTTAGTATTGCTACTAAAAGTTATAATTTTAGCAATTTTATTTGATACAAATTTATTACTATTTTTGTAAATACACAAGTTGATTATTTCGGGTTAAAGCCCAATTTATACCTGATAAGCGAGTGTCTCTGACCTCGCTTTTATTGTAAATTCAATTACTTTATTTTGTTTCTTGTTTTAAAATAGCTCTGACTTTCCCATTAGTGTCTTCATCGGATATATAACCAAAGTCTTTATCGGTTATCTCACGGTATTTTTTCAATGGTAAATCATCCCCATATTGTTTTTGCAACTGCTTCAATTCTTTTTTTAATCTTATAACGATATTCTTATACTTAGGAGAGTCGATGATATTATTTATTTCGTATTGGTCTTTTTCCAAATCATAAAGTTCCCATTTATCAATATTATAATAGAAATGTGCTAAAGTATATCTTTTTGTTCTTATTCCGTAATGCGGTTGAACATGATGCCAATAGGGAAATTCATAATAATGATAATACATAGACTGACGCCAATTTTTAAGCGGCTCACCGTTTATTATATTTGCAAAACTTCTACCTTGTAATTTTTCATTTGTTTTGATTCGAGCTAAATCCAAAAATGTTGGAGCAAAATCTATATTCGAAATGATATCTGTATTTATTTGTTTTTTCTTGATTTTAGCAGGATATCTTACGATAAATGGCATTCTGAGTGATTCCTCATAAATAAACCTTTTATCAAAAAAGCCGTGTTCTCCGAGATAGAATCCTTGATCGGAAGTCAATACAATTACAGTGTTTTTTTCCAGGTTATTTTGCTTTAAATAAGCTAAAAGTTTTCCGATATTGTCATCTACCGATTTAACACAAGCTAAATAATCTTTGATATAAATTTGATATCGCCATTTCTTGCCTTCTTCTTTTGACATTCCTTTGGGTTGAACAATCTCATCTTTAGCTGCTCCGTAAAAAATCCATTTGAGCAGTTTATCACCCTCTAATCCTTCGGGCTTGGGTAATTTAAGATCCGCATTAGCAAGATAATCCATTGTCATTTCGGTATCACCAGCAGTTGATTCTCTTCCCTTATATTCATCATCAAATGTGACAGGGTAGGGCATTTCAATATCGTCCCATAGTTTCTCATATTTTTTATCAGGCTCCCAAGGTCTGTGCGGTGCTTTAAACTGTAGGAGCATCAAAAATGGTTTCTTCTTATCTCGGGTGTTTTTTAGCCAATCAATAGCTACATTTGCAGTTATATTTGTAGTATATCCGGATTCTTTTATTTTCTTACCGTTTTCATTGTATTCCGGATTCCAATATACTCCTTGCTGACCACTACTGATATGATATTTGTAAAAATCAAACCCTTTTGGTTCAGAGCCCAGATGCCATTTTCCGAATAAACTTGTCTGATAACCTTTCTTCTGAAATTCTTGAGGGAAAGTCCATTGATTTGCATCGAATTTGCCGCCACTTTCGTTTTTGTAATAGCCGTTAATATTACTGTATTTACCCGTAAGAATTGCAGCTCTACTGGGACCGCATATCGCATTTGTACACATCACATCTTTAAATAAAATTCCTTCGTTAGCCAATTTGTCTATATTTGGCGTGGGAGCGATATTTTTATATATTCCACCATAAGCACTTATTGCTTGGGTTGTCAAATCATCTGCCATAATATAGATTATATTGGGCTTATCATTTCGCTTATTTTTCTCTTCTTTGTTTGTACAAGAAGCTAAAATTAGTGACAAATTGATGAGCAAAAATAATATTTTAGATGAATATGACATTTTAGATGATTTCTAATTATTAAGCTGTAACGATATGCATATATACTATTATTGTCAATATCGTATATATCAATAGAAATATGATTCTTTCTATTGTCCTATTTCTTCCCATTATCCTTTTTCCCATTTGTATATCCTTTAGAGATTAACGAATAAATATTTATTAGAAAGTGGTTTTATAAAAATCTAAAGTTGAATCCAGTCAGCTGTTTTAGACTGACTGAATTCACTTGCATAAATTAAATGTTATTCTTAATATCCGGGATTTTGGTCTGAAGTACTTATTTTAGCATTAGAATTAATCTCAATGTCAGGAATTGGTAAGACCATAATCCTTTTGTTGTCTAATAGTTCAATATCTCTTTTCTTCTTAAAATCATAGAGAGGGTGATTGTTATGTGCATCGATTACAAATTCCTTAAAAAAGTCATATCCTCTTCTTCTAACATTAAAAAAGTCTTGTCCTTCTTGTTGCAATTCAAAGAAATACTCTTTTGTGATTGCTTCTCTAAATGAGTCTTGAGTTATCCCGTTCCAATCTGCAGGTGCGGTGACTAAAGTGTCAGATGAATTTCTAGCTCTTGTTAATACTTCATTTACGTATTGATATGCATTAGCGGAGCCATTTAATTCGTTTTCTATTTCTGCAAGCATCAATAACAAATCTGCATATCTGTAAGCTACATAATTCATATTAGACTCCGTATTTAGAGCGAGTTCATTTTTTATGAAATACTTGTAGCCATAAGGATAACTTTTTTCCTTATTATTTCTTTTTGTATAACTAGGATATGCTTTAACAACTGTAAAACTTCCATCCGGTTTGTATTTATTGAAATCCGTTTTGAATGAAAATCTTATTCTAGGGTCATCCGGATAAGTTGCAACGTGTCTGTCATAAACTTCAAGATTTGGTTTGAAACGCGCCCAAGTTAAACCTCCTACATGAGCTTTGCCGGCAGTCCAATACTTAATTAATTTGAAAGAATGTTCAACATTTCCCATAATTTCAAAAATAGATTCTGTGGTATTATTTCTAGTATCATCTTGCCATAAATCTCCAAAATTATCTACAAGGCTGTAATTCCCATATACTTTTATAGCATTGTCATAAGCTTTTTGCCATAAATCTGTTTCCGATGCTTTTTTATTTCCTGCCATCCACATATATACTTTTGCCAATAGCATATTTGCAGCTAAATTTGCAGGTCTTCCAGCTTCATTATCTCCTTTTTCTGGCAATAACTGCACTGCTTTATTTCCATCTTCTATTATTTGTGCAAACAAATCTTGCGATGAACTTAAACCGGTATTTGGATTGTCACTAGATATAGGTTTGATAATTAGAGGTGCTCTTCCGAAAATCCTAACTAAATCAAAATATGCATAAGCTCTAAGAAATAACGCTTGTCCTAATATTTTGTCTCTTTGCTCAGGATTGCCTAAATCCTTTTCTTCTAATTGAGAAATAACACTGTTTGCCCTACTTATGGTTCTATATATACCTGCCCAAAGATTTGTTATGAATTTATCGTTTGAGGAAGGGTTTAATGCTGCAATGTCTTTTAGACTACCATCTCTATTTGAATTGTACATTCCTGAAGTCCAATTCAAAGTGTGATGGTATTCAGAGCCAAGATAACCATAATCTGTGAGTCCTGAATATACACCGTTCAAAGCGATTTTTGCTCCTGCTACATCCTCAAATAAATTATTTGTACTCAAGAATGTAGGATTTTCATTCAATTCACAGGAAACAAGTCCAAAAATTGAAAGAAAGATAATTGTGATAAATATATTTATTTTTTTCATTTTAATATTTTTTTACTTTTAATAATATCAATTTTTATTTTTAAATTTTACAAATATTATCAAAAACTCAAATTAATTCCAAATAAAAATGACCTCACGTTTGGTGTTCCAACCCAATCAACACCAATTATTGTACCGTCACCTAGGAAACTTGTTATTTGAGGTTCGTATCCTGAATATTTGGTTATGTAGAATAAATTCCTTCCGGAAACATAAATGTTTACATTGTCAAGATAAGAGGTTTTTACAGGTAAATCGTATGAAAGTGTCAGTATGTTTAGCCTGAAATAACTTCCGTCTTCTACGACTAAATCAACAAATCCTTGATTCATTATATCATAATTCAATCTTGGTCCGGTATTGTTAGGATGATCTTCAGACCAAGCATTTTCATAGGCACTACTCAATACATTTTTGAATCTTCCTTCTGCAAAACCAACCTCAAGATTATAACCATTTGCAATATCATTGCCATATACTCCGTCAAATAGAGCTTTTACTGTAAATCTTTTGTATTTTGCAACGACATCAAATCCATATGTAAAATCCGGATTTGGATTACCTATAAAAGTCCTATCGTCATCATTGATATTGCCATCACCGTTTACATCTACAAAAACTAAATCACCTGCTTTATTTGAATTACCTTTATAGGTGGGACTGGCATCAGCTTCTTCTTGAGATTTATATACTCCATCTGTTTTATATCCCCAAAACATACCTATTGGTTGTCCTTCCATAAATATATTTGCCGGAGCTTTGAAATATCCACCGGTAGAGATATTGTTTCCAAAATAAAATGATTCTTGCCTTTCTTGACCATCAATCCAAACAGTTGAAGCAGGTAAACCAAGGGAAATTACTTTGTTTTTATTAAATGAGATATGTCCTCCCATTGAGAAGTTTAAATCATTTTTGTGAAAAAGGTCTGCGTCCATTGACAGTTCAATACCCTTATTCTCTATTTCTCCTCTGTTTACTGTCATTTTTGCAAAACCTGTTGAGGTAGGCAAACTAATATTTTGCAATAAGTTTTTAGTCCTCTTATAATATGCATCAATAATGAAATTTAGCTTTCCTGATAGCACTGAAATATCCAATCCTGAATTATACTGTTCAGTTGACTCCCATGTTAAATCGGGGTTTGCAATTCTGCTTGGTACACTACCAATAACCGTATTGTCTCTGCTATCAACATAATAGACTGTTGAATAAGTGGAAAGTGTTTGATATGGACGTATGCCCTGATTCCCTGTTATACCCCAACCTAATCTAAGTTTTAAATTATAGAACCAATTAAGCTTTTTTAGAAACTTTTCTTCACCTAATCTCCAAGCAAAAGATGCTGAAGGGAAATACCCCCATTGCTGCCCTTTAGTAAACTTTGAAGATTTGTCTGCTCTAAAACTTGCGGTTAAAATATACTTATTTCTATAACTGTAATTAACTCTACCTAAAGTCGAGAAAATTGCCTCATCTCTATTTAATAGGGCTCTAGGCTGCGTAATTAATTGACCTAATTGAGGTGCTTTTGAACGAAGTGTCTGAATTGGGAAGTCAGTTATTTCAAAAACATCATTGGAGCTTATTACACCGTCATAGGTAACAGCGGCCATCATATTAATTCGATGTTTTTTATTTATTTTAGTATTGTAATTAATTATATTGTCAAGGGTATATGATTTTCTGTTTAATGTTGAATAATCAGCTAAACCATTTACTTTTGCTCCTTTAAATATTTCTGTTCCATACCATTTATTTCTATTTTTAAATCTATAATCAACACCTCCTCTTATAGTATATTTAAGGTCTTTTATGATTTCATAATTAAATGATGTTGATAAATTGGCTCTTAACTCTTTTATTAGGTCATCAAAATCTGTAAGCCAAGAATATGGGTTGGATATTTCCAAATCTACATCTTCTTCCAATTTGTCGATTAGCGGTCTGTAAGTCAATACTTGTTTTGTGAAACTTCTACTACCTCCCGAACGACTTCCTGCTTGAGCGAAAGACCCTTCTTGGTAAGTAAGTGCAACCCTGTTATCAAAAGTTAGTTTTGAATTTAATCTTGAATTTAGATTCAAGCGGATATCTCCTTTTTTAAGGTTTGTTGTTTCTACAATTCCATTGATATTATTGAATCCTGCTGAGAAATAATACCCTGTCTTATTTTTCTTTCCACCAAATGAAAACCCCGTATTATAACTGATGCCTTGTTGATAAATTTCATCTTGCCAATCCACTTTTTTTGCTGCATCAGGGCTTTTTACGACATTGGTATCGGAGTATTCTAAAATTGAGTAAATATTATCCCCTTCAACTACGTATTTAGGATTATTACCATCAGCAATTAAAGCATCATTTTGATATTTAGCAAAAGAGAGCGGATCTAACATATCAATTTTCTTAGTTATAGATGTCATAGTACTTGATGCATAGGCATTGATTTTAGGTTTGCCACCTGTTTTTGAACCGCTTTTTGTAGTAATCAATACAACTCCATTAGCACCTCTTGATCCATAAATAGCCGTTGCCGAAGCATCTTTTAATATCTCAATACTTTTAATATCTCTTGGATTGAGACCTGTAAGTCCATTTTGAGCTGTTTGCATCTCGTTCGCATCAGGTGTAGCTTCAAGAACATCTTCCCCTGCTGTACTGATAATGACACCATCAATAACGTAAAGAGGTTCATTGTTTCCTCTAAGACTATTTATTCCTCTAATTCTTACGCTGACAGCACCATTAGGAGATCCTGCATTAGAAGTAACATTTACCCCCGATACTCTTCCTTGCAATAGCTCATCTACACCACTATATTGTCTAGCTGTCTTTGGATCTTCAACCAATTTAGAAACTGATCCCGTTAAATCACGTTTTTTTAGTTTTCCATAACCAACTACAACAACTTCATCCAGAACCTTACCGGAAACAAGTTTTATAAGATAGTCCTCTTTGTTTGGATCAAGTTTAACTATTTTTGTTTGATAACCGATGTATGATATTTTAATACGTTCGGTCTTAGTGGGAACTTCAAGGCTGAATTTTCCATCCATATCTGTTATTATCCCTTTGTTTAAATTAGGTATAACAACAGATGCTCCAATCAATGGTTCTTTAGTAGATTTATCTATTACTTGACCTTTTACTGTTCTCTGTGCATAGGTAAAAGAAAGAGATAGAAAAAAAATCGAAATAAGAAAAAGTAGTTTTGTTTTCATCCGTAATTTTTTTTATTTAATTAATTTCAGATGCAATCTCCAAAAGTTGTGTGTAGATTATTTGTAATTTTCACATCAACTTAAACGTAGATTTCATTTTTCTGTTAAAATATGCTCAAATTAACAATTATAATTATTAATATATGGCATAATAATAATCATAAAAGGTTTGTTTATTGTCAAACAACTGAAAATTAAATCGAAATCATAAATTATGCTGTGATATTTGCTAAGAATTGCTATTTCCCTTTGACAAATCTGTATAGGAATACTTGATTTTTTAATTGGAGTTTTACTATATAGAATCCAATTGGCATAAAGCCGATGCTCAAATTTATTTTCTTGTTTTTATAAGATCTATTTAATATTGATTGCCCGGAATAATTGTAGATTGAAACACCGTAAATCATTTCACTTTCAGAAATGATATTGATATTAGACTCAACAGGGTTTGGAAATATTTTTATATCGGCTAAATTTTTACTAATAGTACCGGTAGTTGGTGTCACGACTATACTAAAAGAACAAGAGTCTTTATTCGAGTTATTATCTATCGCTGTCCAAATAAATACTGTCGTGTCTATTGGCAGTTGAACATTGTCAAGAGTTTCTTTTTCGTTGAGATTATTTCTAATACCGGAAATATCGCAATTATCGGTCACTTTTACAGGGTCAAACTCTGTACCTTTGACGGTATATGATAATTGTCCTTGTGTTAGTTCAATTGTTTTTGAATTGATACATTCTATAATTGGTTTAACCGTGTCTATCACTTCTATATTGAAACTAACATCAGAATGATTTCCTGATTTATCTGTTACGATCAATTTAATGTTATTTATTGCTCCGGAAATAATATTGCCTTCTTCAGGAATTTGAATGATGGTCAAACTATCATCACAATTATCTGTAGCAGTTACATACTTTGTGAAATCAATTAACGCCACTTCACATTCTTCATTAGCGTATAATTGTTGGTCGGGGTGTGATGAGTTGATAATTGGTGCTTCACTTTCCAATGAGAATTGCACTATATCACTTGTTTTATTATTTTGGTTATTTGAAACAATACATCTGAATTTTGCATTATTGACTTCCTTTATTGCGATAAAAACTAAATTTGCAGATTTACTTCCTTCAAATAAAGAATCATCGGAGATATCTGTCCATTCATTTTGATTATACTTTAAAATCTGCCATTTGTATGCTGTGATATTATCACCTGTTATAGTATATTTCACTTCATTTTCATAGCAAATATCCAATTGGTTTTCCGGTTGTAGTGTTATGGTTAGGGGGCGATTTATCTCGCCACAATTGCATTTTTGAACGGGTTTGTTTTGTAAATATCTAATTTTTGCAGGAATAGTTCCTGTATTTAATTGAAATACCGGACCGATGCTGGGCCACATATTATTTCCAAAAAAGGAGGGCTTTTCATCCAAATAAAATGAGCTGGCAAGATTTGAACTGTAATCGGGATCAAAAGATATAGTGCCATTTACATTATTTCCATTCACAATGGTGCCTTGGACATCATCTTGGATTCTGATAATTGTATTTCCTCCCGTCAATTCATTTCCAATTACATTTTGATTGTGCGAACTAAACTTTAAATGGAGATTGGATTGTTCTACTCTGTTTCTGAAAAATGTAACACCTGCACCAACAGGTCCCCACCAATCAGAACTTGTAATCTCTTGAACTATATTACCTTCAAATAGTTCCATATATGCGTAATGACCGTGAAGTGAAATGTCGGGGGGTATATCAGAAGGATCTCCATTGGCTTCTGCCCATAAAGGATTGATTGAATAGTTATAAGCAAAAACATTTCCACTAGAGCCGAGATGAGAAAGCATAGAATGACGAAGAGAATCAAATACGTTGTTCTCGATAAGACAATTTCCGGATTGACTACTCAATGCAATACCATATCCTCTACCTCCATTATAACTATATGATTTATGGAAATAACTATTCCTAACTTCAATATTACAGCTTTGGTGAATGGTCACTTGATGATATTTTGTCAATTCTGACTCAATCCCACAGATCCAACAATTGGCAGCATTTTTGAAGAAAAATGACGAACCGTCCATATTGGGATTATTCGCTTTTATATAAAAATTCTCAAATCCTACATTTTCAATTAATCCAAAACTTCTCGCTTTGATATATCCGTTTCCATTATCATCATCAAAGTCTATTCTCAAAGGTCTGTCCAGATGTATTTTATCTCCCTCAATAGAAATCACTCTTGCAATCATACCAATAGCGTCTTTGCTCCAAGATTTTGCCCATTCTTCAGGAAAGAGA
Organism: Saprospiraceae bacterium; assembly: GCA_027011385.1. Lineage (GTDB taxonomy): Bacteria > Bacteroidota > Bacteroidia > Chitinophagales > Saprospiraceae > JADJGA01. Next base: position 16,352 of record JALVAD010000183.1, read on the forward strand.
GATAATATATTTTTCTGAACTATGTGTATATGTTTACCTACTTCAAATTTGGATGCATCTGCAACATTTACAACAGTCGAACCTTTGTTATATCCTCCGGTAATTGCCGTAAATGAACCATAATCATATTTAAGAATACTAAATAAATCTTCATTGGAATTTGATATGAATATAGTCGAATCCGAAGATATACCTCTGATTATCCTACCTGAGACCATATTTATTTTTGAATTAAATACATAAGTGCCTGCCGGAAAATAAAAAACACAGGGAGAGGGATAAGAATTAATATCATCGATTAAACTTTGAAGATTTTTTGAATTGTCTGACTGCCCATCTCCATTGAGAGCGGGTGTGGCTTCCAATACATTGTAAATCGCAGTTGGACAAGTTACAGCGGTAGAATCCAATCCGGCAATACTCCAATCTACAATTCTTGAATCCGGCAAATCATTTTTGACAAGGGGAGCATTTTGTGAGTTATAAGATTTTATTATGATATTGCTCTGAGAATAAATCACTGATATCATCCGGGTAGAAATTACCATAATAAAAAATATGCTTTTCATCCTTATATATTTATTGTAAGATATAATTTATTTAAAACCGATAAACTCAGAGCAAAATCCTATTTTTTCTCAAACTTTTTGAAAAAATCCTTTGCTGTTTTCCTGAAATTTGAAGCTGTTTTTAAGTATTTATTATCAGAAATCAGATTCTTTGTTTCCAAAGGATCTACATTATAATCATAGAGTTCTTCCGCATCTACAAGGGAATCATCAAAATGCTTTTCCGAATTAAAGTGATTTTTAACCCAAATCACATACCGGTATCTTTCATCCCTGAATGCATAGCCCATTTTGTTGCCTTCCCTTGGAAACTGACTCACAGCATAATCTTTGATTTTTTGTACTTTCCCTTCAATAAGGGGAACAAGGCTTTTGCCGTCAAGGTCTTGAGGCGTTTTGATTCCCGATAAATCACAAAGAGTAGGATATACGTCCACAAATTCTGTAGGAGAATCGGTTGAACCTGTTTTGCCCTTGAAAGTGGAAAAAATCAAAGGGGAACGTGTAGCTTGCTCGTAATTGGTATGCTTGCAAAACATATCGTGATCTCCAAGATGCCAACCGTGGTCACCCCAAAGGACAATTACCGTACTTTTGCGCAATCCCAGTTTGTCCAATTCGTCCAAAACTCTACCTATCTGCTGATCTATGAACGATACACAAGCATAATAACCGTGAATCAGATTTAGCTGTTTTTGTACAGGAATTTCTACATTATAATCCTTTGGGATATCTGCGTATCCACCTCGCAATTCCCAACTTGGTTGAGTAGCATATCTTGGTGCGCCAACGGGAGCTTTCCTGTAGGGGGGGAGTTTGATATCCTCATCGCTGTACAAATCCCAATATTTTTGAGGGACTACAAAGGGTAGATGAGGTTTGTAAAATCCAACAGCCATAAAAAAGGGTTTATCTTCTTTTGCAAATTTCTTAAGGTACTTAACACTGCGCCTTACTACTTCTCCATCAGCTGTCATACTATCGGGAACATTTGTTATTTCCATCGAAGCCCTTTCCTTGGATTTGACATATTCCTTTCCAATATCCGAATGATGCTTGAAATTGTCGTATTTGTAACTCCAAGAGAGTGAATCATTCAATTCATCGACCGATCTAAAGTCAAATATTTTACCAACAGCAGCTGTCTGATATCCCAATTGTTTGAAGTATTGAGGCATAGTGATAATATCAGGATTTTTATCCCTTATCAATGTTTTTAAATCCCAAATTTTGGTATAATCAGGCCTTTTCCCTGTCAAAATACTCGCTCTTGACGGACCGCAAACCGCTTGTTGGCAATGATTGTTTTTAAAAACATAACCCTGTGAAGCCAATTTGTCAATATTCGGTGTTTTTATTAAAGGAGTACCGTAGCATCCTAACAATGGTTTCAAATCATCAACCGCTATAAACAGGATGTTTTTAGGTTTATCTTCGGTCTTTTTGCCCGTTTCATTTGTTTTTGAATTGAATTGGCAAGCAGTACTTCCCAAGATTGTAAAAAGAGCAAGGAATAAAAGATTTTTCATTTTATAAAAATTTTATTTTTGTATTTCAATACTGTATTTCATTTTAAAAATTTTTCCGGAATCCAATGATTGAATCCCGGTTTTTTCTGTTATTTCCCCGGATGAATTGACATAATCGGATATACCGTACCAAGGCTCAATGCATACAAACGGCTCATCTTTTTTCACAAAAGTCCAAATACCCAGATATGGAAATTTATCAATTTCTTTGATTCGTATCCCCCTTTTTGATTTTTTGTTTCTAATTATCAATGCTTCTGATTTCAATCCCTTTAGAATGATCACTCTATCCCTGAATAAATCGTGGCTGAGAGATAGAATATTACCACCGCCAAGATAATTGCGGAGCAAACTATCAGTCGGATATCCTTTTGGCTTGGAAAGTACGATACGATCGGCAACTTCTGTTGTGTCAAACTCAATGAAGTAGTCTTCAAATTTTTCATTAGGAACAAAGGGGATATTGAAACCCGGATGTGCTCCGATAGAGAAAAATATCTTCTTTGTATCAATATTTTCGACTTTATCGGTAACCTTGAGTTCATTGCCCTCCAAGGAATAACATACGGTCAATCTGAATTTAAAAGGATATATTTTTAATGTTGAGGGATTACTTTCCAAGACTAAGACTAATTTTGAGGGAGATTGTTCTGATATTTTAAATATTTTACGGGAAGCAAAGCCGTGATTTTTCATTTTGTATTTTTTGCCGGCTATTTTGTAAAATCCTCCTTTGATTTTTCCGACAAAAGGGAACAATATAGGAGAGTGTTTCTGCCAAGATTCATTACTTCCTTGCCATATGTATTCGATACTATCAGTATTATCAAATAATGAAATTATTTCAGCACCTTTTAAAGCTATTTTTGCTCTTAAATGGTTGTTGTAAATTTCTAATGTGTCACTTTGAGCATTGATTGAACCAGATATTGTTAACAAGCACAATAATAATATAAATAAATATTTGTGTTTATTATTTTTCATTATTAATTATTAATTACTTTCATCGTATCTAATTTATATTTAATGACTTTTATACTATAAGGAGTGATGTTGATCTCCTTTGAAGAAGCATTAGACATAACTTCTACCCTCGGAGGAACACTTTTAACAGGTTTTAAAGATTTTCGGTCTAAAATATATTGATTATTAGAATAAGTTATTACTTCGAAAATATTTCGCAATTCTGTTTTTGGGAATGAAATATCAATATTAACACTTTGTTTTTTTGAGCCATTTATGAGCATAACACTGACTTCATTATTTTCGATTGTGGTATAAACTCGAATAAAATCAGGAGCGTTAATTTGATTTTTCACCATAGTATTTCCCATAAATTTGCTCCATAGATACATAGCCCAATATTGGCTTCTCGGATTCATTTTTTTATCCTTCGGGTTAAAAAGTCCGTGTCCACCCGTATCGGTAGTCGAAAATAAGTCCCATTGTATAGCGATATCTACCCCTGCTTTTGCCATTTCACCCAACATTACCGCTGACCAAAGAGTATTTGTCAAGTCGATTGTAGTATTATCTTCTTTGACTTTGATATTCCACTCGGTCACGGCTATTTCAATTTTGTCTTTTTTATAAGGTCTGTACTGAGCCAACCAAGATTTTATTCTTTTTACGGCATCATTAACCTTGACTGCCTCATTGACCATTTTAACAAAATCAGTATCCTTATTATTAGAGGGATATGCGTGAAAGGAAATAAAATCTATTGGTGCATCTTTATCGCGGATAAGCTCTTCGATAAATTTTAATTTCATACTTGAAGCGACGCTTCCTCCAACTTTGATTTGTGGATCTGCTTTTTTCATTGCATTTGCAAACAGTTTGTATCGCCTTACATATTCTTTTGCATTCATAGTGGTACCATCAGGTAGGGTATAGCCGAGTTCCCAAGAACCGTCCATTTCATTGCCCATTTCCCAATATCTAACATTAAATGGTTCTCTAGCGAAATATTGTCTTTGCTTGACCCACTTTACCCATTCTACTGCCATTTTTACTGTTCCTGTACCCATATTTACCGTGACCATTGTCTCTGCACCAAAAGATTGTATGAATTTATGCAAAAACAGGACATCTGTAAAACCGTGAAAATCCGAAAGATGGTGCTTGGTGTCTTTTATCCTGAAACCCGGTGCATAACCGGAATAATCCACATCCCATTTTCCCTTCTTGTATTTTGTTGTGTCAAAAGCAACTTCGATTGGGTTTTTACCTTTCTTAATTGCATCTTTCCATTCTTTTTCAGGAATATAACTTTCTTCTGATAGTCTGACTTTATTTCCGTTCCAATACAATTCATTTGACCAAGTGCCGCCGGGCATTCTGATGATCCCGGGATTTAATAGTTTGAGGTTCTCCAACAAATCAAGATTCATCAATGAAGATTCTTCATAAAATACACCTACATTTGTCCCCAAAAGCATTTGTTTATTGTATTGAGCGATAGTTTTGTTTAAATCTACTGATATATTGTATTGATTGGCTTTATTGCTGAGTTGTTTTGGGCTAGTGCAGCTAAACAAAACCAATATAAAGGGCAATAAACGTATTATCTTTTTCATTTCAACTAATTTTAAATTCCCATAATTACTTTTATATTATGAATTTTATTGTCATTGAATATTGGGACTATGTTACCATCAATTTGATTGCCATCTACAGTCATTTTGATAACTCCCTTTGAAACTTTATCAGGATTCCGGACAGAAATATTGTATATTGAATCTCTGAATTTTCTTACAGCTTTAAATCCTTCCCAATTTTTTGGTATACAAGGGTCTATTATTAATCCTGTATGCTGTGGTCTGATCCCCAGTATATATTTGGTTGCTGCCTGATATACCCAAGAAGAAGTTCCAGACAACCAATGATTTCTTGCTAAGCCAAATTGGGGATGCTCATCACCTAAAATATTTTGAGGATAACAATAAGGGTCTAATTCATATCTATCAATTATATCGTTTTTAGCAGCAGGATTTATTTGATTGTAATATTGAACAGCTCTATCACCGTTTCCAAGAAGCGTTTCAGCGATTATCACCCAAGGATTGGAATGAAGAAAAATACCACCGTTTTCTTTCGCTCCCGGAGGATATGTTGTTACGCCACCAATATTAGGGTCAAAGCCATTATATCCGGGATGGCTCAATTTGATACCAAATTCAGTATTCATTATTTTATTTACAGAATCCAATGCGGTTTTAGCCCTATCTAAACTGGCAAATCTTGATAATACACTCCAAGATTGAGCATTTGTGTAGATTTGCCCTTGTTGATTTTGCTTAGAACCAATCGGAGTTCCATCTTCTTCTATATATCTTATATACCATTCTCCATCCCAACAATTATTGTTGACAATGGATTTCATATGTTCGTAGTCTTTTTTATACTCATTTAATAATTCATCCTGCCCTAAATATGTCAACAGGCTTATCATTTTTAGTAATGCTCTACCATAGAGATTTGCGATAAATACACTTTCAGCATCTCCGGGCAAATTGACAGTATCATTCCAATCAGCAAACCCGAGCAATGGTAATCCGTGTTTGCCTGTATTATTTTTTGTAAAATCCAAAGCTCTTTTGAGATGTTCAAAAACCGTAGCCTTTTCCCTTTCTTCAAGTTCTAACTCTTTGTCATAAAAGCTTATTTCTTTATCAAGAAAATCGTAGTCTCCCGTTTCTTTCAAGTAATCACATACAGAAAGAATTATCCATAAATGATCATCTCCATAATATTGCTTTTCGCCTTCTTCACGGGAATCGCCCTCATTTGCTTCCATAGTCAAAGGGAAAAATTGATGCATTGCTGAACCATCAGGTTTTTGTACAGATAATAGTTTTTCTATCAGTTTTTTCCCTTCGTCAGGTACAGCAGGTAGTATGCCCAATACATCTTGTGAACTATCTCTGAATCCTAATCCTCTTGCTCCTAAACCAAGTTGGTACAGAGATAAATATCTTGACCAATTCAAGGTAGTATGGCATTGTCTGGGATTATGAATGTTAATCATCGAATTGAATGCAGTGTCAGGTGTTTCAAAATACATTTTGGATAAATAATCATCCCAAAATTGTGATAATTCATTAAATGCTTTGTTGACATTTATGAAGTCCTTGTATTTTTCAATAGAATTATCAATTTTATCCGGTTCTGATTGCCCTAATTGAGTTGCGATACGAACAGTTTCGTTTGGAGTGATAGTCCCCATTTTATGTAAAATTGCAGCAATATTATCTCCTCTCCTTGCTTCATAATTTGATAAACTTGGGTTTTGCAATTCAAGAGGATTTTTCCAAGTCCCATATTCATTGTCCCCAAGAAAAAGTTTTCTATCTGTTTGAAATGAATCAGCAGGATAATTGGACGTGAAAAAATTGTTTTCATACTCTTTTTTCATAAATGCGTATTGCTTTAGCACAACTGTACCATCGTCTTTTCTTTCTGCATCAACAGTCATCGTTTGAGGAACCCAATCAGCATTAGTGAATTGCTTGAGTGCATCAAAATGACTGAACTCCACAACCGGAATAATATCTATTTCTACATTTTCATCCCTTAAATTTGTCACTTTTATATCCCTGACTACTACATTTGAACCGGTAGGCACAAAAATTGTAACCTCTGTTTTTATATTATAAAATTCTGAAATGATTTTTTGGTATCCTAGCCCTACGTGACACTCATACATGTCGTACCTGTCAAGAGTAGGAACAAAAAATGGTGAAAAAACTTTATATCCGTCTTTTTCTTTAATCCTTAAATATAAAGTTTCACCCTTGAATTCAGAGTTTGGTAATTGGGGAATATATTTTACGATTCTATTCAATGCCGGGTCTCCCTTGGTAATAAGTGAGCCGCCCGTATGATCAACGATACCACCAAAAGAAAGTGTGCCGACGTAATTTATCCATTTAACCGGGGTTTTAGGATTGGTGATTATATATTCTCTGTTCTTATCATCAAAATATCCGTAGTTCATCTTCTTCTTTTATGTTTCAAGTTCAATGTTTCAAGTTCAATGTTTTAAGTTCAATGTTTCAAGTTCAATGTTTCAAGCTGTAGCGAAAGCGTATTGTGGGATTTTAAGTTTATACATTTCCTCTTCTATTTTCCAATTCTGTTCGTATTTCATTTGCTTTTTTTGCTGTAATAGGAAAAGATCTTAACAAATACAATGCAATCCCTAATGCAACAACGGGAATAATCAAGAATCCAATTCTCATATTTGTATATACTCCTTCCGCTTGAGTACTTCCCAATTCAGCATCAAATCCTGTTATCTCAAGCAAAGGTCCAGTAATCAAAAAGCCAACCATAAAGCTCAATTTTAAAATCCAAGAATATATCGAAGAAAAACCTCCTTCACGCCTTTCTCCCGTTTTTAATTCATCGTAATCGACTACATCCGCTTGCATCGACGGTAGCATCAGCCACAATCCTGCATATCCTGCTCCTATAAAAACCGTATTTAGCAGCATCAACCAAGGATTACTTGGTGTAAAAGTCCACCAAGTTGTTGCATAAGAAATAATAGCAAGAGTCATTGATATCGTAAGTACTTTTTTCTTACCGATTTTTTCAGATAAAGAGCGAAAAACAGGGATAAAAATCAGGCTAAAAACCGTATATATCACTGTACCATATCCGGCAAATTTCGCTCCTTCTCCCCAGTCGCCTCCAAGAACATAATAGGTGCCGACATAACGACCGTAACCATCAAAAATCGCTTGTCCCATCAAGAAGAAGATTGTGATTAGACTCAATATAAGAAACGGTCTATTGCTTAAAGTCTCTCTTATACTTGTCCAAAGTTTTATTTGTTTTTGGTTTTGTACCAAATCACTTTCATAATATCTCTCTTTTAGAAAAATAGCCGGTAATACACCGAGAATAATAATTAAAGCACCGATTATTAAACTTATATATCTCATTCCATTTATTGGACTGGCTACTTCAACCCCATCTTTCACTATAAAAAATATTGGTAACATCGACAACCACCATATCCATCCATTTGCAAAACCTGCAATTGTTTGAAAGTAACTTCTCATTTCTGCAACACGTGTACGCTCATTATAATCCGGCGTCATTTCCATCAAAAGGCTTTGGTAAGGAATACCCCAAATTGTGAAAAATGTATAAAAAATCACACCGAATCCAATGACCCAAAACATAATTCCAACTTGTGATAAATCGGAGGGAAACCACCAAATAAGGGGGTATAGCAGTCCTGCCATAATAGCACCTACAAGAATATATGGTCTTCTCCGACCCCATTTTGTACGAGTATTGTCTGATATCCAACCCATAATAGGATCCAATACACCATCCCATAATCTTAATGACATCAAGATAATAGCGACATAAGTAGGAGGAAGTTTTAGTTCCATATTAAATACTTGATATGCTATACTCACGAGAACCCAAATTCCTAAAACATCCACCGGACCGGCAGCAGCATAAGCCAATTTGCTTTTAAAAGGCACTTTGTCTTCCGGTGCGATTAGAGGTTTGCGTTCTTCTTTGTTTAGCATATCAATTTTATTTTCTAATAATGATTAATCTAATTATCCGAGTATTACTATAATATCATGTTCTGTTTTTTCTTTAAAAACAGGTAATCTGTTACCGGATTGTTCTTTTCCATCGACAATGATCTTATTAATTCCTTTGGAGATATGATTTGGGTTTTTGACTTCTATATTGTAAATCGCTCCTCTAAAAACTCTTTTAATCTTGAATTCTTTCCAAGATCCCGGAATACATGGATCGATAATCAGTGAGTCATAATCCGGTCTGATTCCCAAGATATATTGTGTCACTGCATAATAATTCCAAGCAGCCGTACCGGTAAGCCAGGAGTTTTTTGCTTCTCCGGGTTTATAGGCATCTCTACCTGCAATCATTTGTGCATAGACATAAGGTTCTGTTCTATGTAAATCGCTGATATCCTCCAGATAAGCGGGTGCGATTTTTTTATAATAGTCAAATGCCATTTCACCTCTTCCAATACCAGTTTCTGCAATGATAATCCATGGGTTATTGTGGCAAAAAATGGAACCATTTTCTTTATATCCTTCGGGATAAGTGGAGATTTCTCCCATTTCGATATAGTATTTTGTGAAACTTGGGTTATTTAATATTATTCCATAATCAGTATCCAAATGTTTCTTAACTGAATTTAATGATTTTTTGACAAATCCTTCTTTTTGCCCAATACCGGCCATACTGCACCACCCATTGGATTCAATGAAAATTTTTCCTTCTTCATTTTCATTGCTTCCAATCTTATTTCCAAAAAAATCATAGGCTCTGAGAAACCATTCACCATCCCAACCGTATTTTTTTACGGCTTCTATCATTTTATCTACGTGTTTTTGAGCTCTCTTTGCTTCTTTGTCTTTATTTAAGAATTTACATAGTTCTACATATTCCGTACCATAAACAACAAATAGACCGGCAATCATTAAAGATTCTGCTTTAGAGCCTTCTGTTTTATTTTCAGTAGTTTGAAATGATTCATTGGGATCTTTGGAAAAACAATTGAGATTGAGACAATCATTCCAATCAGCTCTTCCTATCAATGGAAGCTTGTGTGGTCCGAGGTTATCTATTACATGGTCAAATGATATTGTCAAATGATCAAATAATGATTTTGCAAGGGCTTTATCATTGTCAAAAGGTACAGATTCATTCAGAATACTGAAATCGCCTGTCTCCTTTAAATATGCTGTTGTCCCAAAAATTAACCATAATGGGTCATCATTGAATCCGCTTCCTACAGCATCATTTCCTCTTTTTGTCAAGGGTTGGTATTGGTGATAACAACTACCATCGGGAAATTGAGTTGAAGCGATATCGATTATTCTTTGTCTAGCTCTATTAGGTGCTTGATGTACAAAACCAACCAAGTCCTGATTTGAATCTCTAAACCCCATACCTCGACCTATACCTGACTCAAAATATGATGCACTTCTAGACATATTAAAAGTAATCATGCATTGGTACTGATTCCAGATATTGACCATACGGTTAAGTTTATCATCATCTGATTCCAATTGGTAAACCGATAGTAAATTGTCCCAATAGTCGGCAAGTTCATTCAATGCTTTATCCACTTTAATATCCGAATCATACTTGGCAATCATCTCTTTTGCAGGCATTTTATTGATAATACCTTTTGACTCCCATTTTTCATTTTCCGGTAATTCCACATAACCAAGTAAAAATATCAATGATTTTTCTTCCCTGGGCTCTAGTTCTATTTCAAAATAATGCGAAGCTATAGGTGACCATCCGTGTGCTATTGAATTATCAGGTTTCCCCTCCAAAACATTTTGTGGTTCATTAAATCCATTATAAAGCCCTAAGAATGTCTCACGGTCAGTATCAAATCCGTCATGTTTTTGGTTGACTGAATGAAAAGCGTAATGATTTCTCCTTTCTCTAAACTCTGTTTTATGATAAATTACAGAATCTTCAACTTCTACTTGTCCGGTATTAAAATTTCTCTGAAAATTGGTCATGTCGTCCTCAGCATTCCACAATGCCCATTCAATAAGAGAAAATAATTTGAAAGATTTATTTTTTGTTCCGGTATTCTTCAATTTCACCCTTTGAATCTCACCTGTGAAATGCAAAGGAACAAAATACAAGACTTCTACATCCAAATTATCTTTTTTACTTTTGATGATGGTATAACTCAAGCCATGTCTGCATTCATAGCTATCAAGGGGCGTTTTCATAGGTTTCCATCCGGGAGACCAAACCGTATCTCCATCTTTAATGTAGAAATATCTTCCTCCGTCATCTGTCGGTACATTATTATAGCGGTAACGTGTCAGTCTACGGTACTTTGCATCTTTATAGAATGAATATCCGCCGGAAGTATTGGATATAAGAGAAAAAAAATCGTGATTTCCCAAATAATTTATCCAAGGGTAGGGAGTCTTGGGATTTGTAATCACATATTCTCTTCTCTTATCATCAAAAAAACCGTATTTCATGTTAGCTTATTATCTGTTTTTTATTGTTTTTTAAACTCACCAAACTTTCCCGGAAGATTATCGAGATACTTTTTTAATTCATTTTGCAAGTCTTTAACTTTATTCTTGTATTTTGGATTATTGAATAGATTATTCTGTTCTTTCGGGTCTGTTCTCAAATCGTATAATTGATCAGTATCGTAATAATGTTTATATCTTTTAGTCGAAGGAAATTCGGCATCGCCTCCACCCGGTATCAACATAAGATGTGAAAAAGGTAATGAAGGATCGGTAAAATGATATTCCAATTTATTTTTTATTCTAAAGTTATTCCATTTATCCAATATTTCCTTACGTTTTTTTAAGTCCCATTTCATTGCATATTCAGGGTATCTAAGAGCGATATATTTGAAACTGTCCTTTAAAATACCACGTGAGAATCCCATTTCGAAGTATAGCGATTCTCTGATTTTATCTTTTTTTGCATCTAATATTGGTAAAAAGCTCTTGCCGTCAAATGCTTCGATCTTTTGAGGTTCGCCTCCTGCCATATCTATGATTGTGGGGGCAAAATCAATGTTTGATACCAATGCTTTATTGACATGTCCTGTCTTGAATCCTCCTTTTTTCCAAATCAAGGAGGGGGAACTGACCCCACCTTCATATACAGAGCCTTTGGCATGTTGTCCGTGGTCATTGAAGAAAAATATAATGGTATTATCCAGTTTTCCTTGCTCTTCAAGCTTGTCCATCAATGCACCAAGAGCATCATCAATCCACAGAGTATTGCCCAATGCATCGGGAACTTTTTCTCCTTCTTTTACCAATCCTGATTCGATCAATCTTTTTGGTATTGTTTCTTTTGGAGGTAAGCAAGTAGGGGCTTTATCCAATATCCCTTCAGCAGTGACTCTTCTGTCTCCAAACCATGATTGTTCTGCATTAGATGGTCCGTGTGGTACTGTGGTTGCATAATAAAGGAATATAGGTTTATCCGGTGTTTTGTTGAGGAAATCCAATGCATTATCAGTAATCCAATCCAGATTTTGAACTCTCAATTTTTCAGGACCGAGATAGCTTGGATTATCTTGATAAAGACCACCGGAATAATTGAAACCGCATTTTTTAAGTTGTGCGCTTATAATTTTAGCATTATTCTTCAATACTTTGACTGCTTCAGGAGTGGTTGGATCTGTATCCAATGGAAGTTTTTTCCATCCTGGGGCTTCAACTGCGTGATTTTTTCCATAAAATCCTGTTGTATATCCCAGGTCTTTCATATAAGTTCCGATAGTTGGTTGTCCCGGTACAATATAGGAATTCCATTGTACAGCAGTTTGTCCATCCATTTTATTTGTAAAATCGGTCATATACTTACTCTTGGCTCTACTTGCATATTGACCTGTAAGGCAGCCATATCTACTGGGAGTACATACAGCGGAACTAACATATTGATTTAGCATCAATACTCCTTCATTTGCCAATTTATCCAGATGAGGCGATAGGTTTTTACCTTTTCCTTCTTTCAGGCAATTGAACATATATCTTTCCATATCATCAGCTATGAAAAATACGATATTCGGTTTATCAGCCTTAACTTCCTTTTTTGAAATATCTGCTTTGTCTTGTTCTTTGTCTTTACAAGATGTGAAAATAATTGTACCTGCAATTGTGATAATTGATACAAAAAATACTATTGTTTTTTTCATAATATAAACTTTTGCCCAAAGTAACACAATGAAAATGATAAATACGGCATAATAATAATCTCAAAAGGTTTAAAAACTGTCAAATGCTAATATTTCACTCCCCAATCCCTTTTATAATAAACAAACAACCTTTAAACAAATCTTTTTTGCCTCCAAAAATTACTTAGAGAGTTTCCAAAAATAAGCGTTTTCCAAAGTGACGAGGTATAGAAAGAAATTAGGCGAATTTCATTTTTAGGTATTTTTTATCGATTATTGGGGAAATAGAAGGAATTTTTTAGAAAAAAGCAATATTTTTTGAATTTATTGTCAATTGTAGGCAAGGGTTTGATTTTTTTTGGATATATCTATTGAAAATGTTTTTTATTTTTTAATTTTATAAAAAGGAAATGGGATGAGAAAGTATTTTAGTTTTAGTATTTTGATTTTATTAATCGCAATGTCAGTGATATCTTGTGATAAACAAGATGTAGTGAATATTACAGACGAAGTACCTGAAATCAAGCCCAAAAAGGATACAATATATCAAGACGCCTTATTGATGAGTTCCGGTAAAATAATATTTGACAGTGCATTTATTCAAACTGTTTATACTGAGGGTAGTACGATTGACAATTATTCACTTACTGTAAATTCAAGTTTGATCAATTCTGGAGGTTATTTGTTTTTAGCAGCTTTCAGTCCCACCGGTACAACTGTGTTAAAAGAAGGAGTTTATAACGGATTGGCTTCTGTCACGCTTTCTAAGAATGGTATAGATTTATTGGAGGAGTGGATACAGAATGGTGGAGATACTGATAAAATGCCCAATTTGGATTCTGAATTTATTTCGTACAATGCTGATAGCCTCAAAATGGTGGTTTATCAGTTGAATTCAGATTTAGCAAAAGTCAAGTTGCAAGGATATTTATTGTTGGATAGTGGTGAAAAAGAGATAGTACAAGCTGATTTTGATGTGTATTTAAGGTAATTGTATTTTTTTAATGGAGCAATTGAAAATAAATAGTAAAACGCTTTCTGAAGTTATCAGTAAATGCAAAAAAGCTGATACTTTAGCGCAAGAAGTCTTATTTAGATTTTTTGCTCCCAAGATATTGACCACTTGTCGCAGATATGAATTGCCTGATTTTGGTGCAGAGGATATCCTGCACGAAACTTTTATTATTGTTTTTAAGAAAATCAAACAATTTGATGAGTCCAAAGGCACTATTGAAGTATGGATAAGGAGAATTGCTATAAACGTAGCATTAAAATTTATGCGAGACAAAAAGATTCAGATAACTGAAAGTGAAGATTATCTGCTAAATTTTACTGAGGTAGAAGATATTTCAGATATCACTCAGCTCTCTGTAAGAGCTATTTTGGATATTATTAAAATATTGCCTTTGGGGTATAGAACTGTTTTTAATATGTATCTGATTGAGGGATATACACATGAGGAAATAGCTAATTATCTCGGTATTAGTACAAGTACATCTATGTCGCAATTATCAAAAGCAAAGAAAATGGTAAAGAATATCTTACAGTCTAAAAATGGTAAAATCCGAAGTATTAAAATGTAAAAGTATGACAGATAAAGAATTACAAAATATATTAAATGAAAAAATAAATTCCTACGAGTCCGGACTGGACTTGGATAAGCATTGGGAGAGTTTATCCTCGGAATTAAAGCGAAATAAAAAGGAGCATAAGTTATTTTATTTAATAGCACTATTGGCTTTTCTTCTTGCAGGTATGAGCGTGTACGTTTTTAGTGACATTCATAGCTCTTCTGACACAAAATCAAAAAATGATGATTTTGTTAATGTGAATAAAAGCAGGGTAAGCAATAATGATAGTCAAAGCAAAGATTGGGATAAAAAAGGCAGTAATAATGATAATATTGCTTACCAAAATAATGCAATTAATCCAAATTCTAAAGATACTAAGCCTGATGGCATTAAGCAAATTGATATCAAGAGAGATGAAATCGCTTTTGTGGGTAATAGATGTACAAGCGCTACAGTTGAAAGTAGAATAAATGACAGCACGAATAGTATTAATCAAGTCGATAGCGATAGTCAAAGTGATAACTCCGAAATTAAATATGTGATTAATGATAATAAAGACTTGGTTTATGATAATAGCAAATCTGTAAAAGCCGGAAATGGAAATATTATGAATATCGAATTGCTCAATAAATTGCATTTTGAATTATCAAAGAATTCACTACATTATGAAATTACCTCTCCTGATTTTATCCATTTTAATAAATTGAGGAACATGAGCAATCTGTCTATTGTTTTTGGTACAGCAGTGATGATCTCCCCATTGATTCATAAGGCAAAAACTTCTGAAGCAATATCCTTAAAGAATTTCAGGTCTGTCAATGAAAAACCCTTGGAAACATACCAAATGCAACTGGGGATGAAATTAGCTTTGAGAAAGTATTACCTGTCAGCCGGCATTTTATATAGTCAAGGATTTAGCAGATTGGACTATACTCAAGAGCTCAAAAAAGAATATTTAGTCAAAAATGCATTACTCGAAGAAAGATATTATACCTTGACAAATACAAATGAAAAATTATACGGTGACACCTCTGTTACAGGAAAACAAATAGTTGAAGGCATCTATTTTACAAAATACAAATCAGTCGATTTATATATCGGCATTGGAAAAAAACTTTGGAGTAATGGATTATATTATTTTAACATAGATGCTGGAATTCTGGCAAATATCAGCAATACAGTCAAAGGGAAAACTATAGATCAATATGATTTTAATATAACAGATGCGAGTAGTATTTATAAATCTAATGTAGGTCTTGGATTTATATCTAATCTTTCTATAGGCTATCATTTAGACGATAGGATTGATATTAGCTTAGGAGCCAGAGGAGTCTATTATTTTAACAATATCAATGTTTCCGGCTATAGATTAAAAACCCATTTGTTCAGATATGGTTTGGGAGGAAATATAGTGTATAGATTTTGAGGTGAATAGAACTACTTATTTAAAAAGAATGCTACTTCGAAAAAAAGTGGCATTTTTTTTTGAAAATTTTTCAATTTACAGGCAAGGTTTTTCTTTAAATTGGATATTACAAATATACAGATCAATATTGATA